>CAZPJJ010000330.1:0-5041 GCA_964586535.1 uncultured Acidobacteriota bacterium
GCCAACATCTCGCGCGCCGCCATCGAGGAGAACTTCTGGGCGCAGGACATGCCGGCTCTCCTGCGCATCGCTCCGTCGGTCCATCACTATGCCGACGCAGGCGTCGATCTCGGCTATTCTTATCTCTCGCTGCGCGGCTTCGATCAGCGGCGCGTCGCCGTGACGCTCAATGGCGTGCCGCTCAACGGCGCGCAGACGCATCAGGTCTACTGGGTCGATCTGCCCAACTTTGCGGACTCGGTCGAAGACATCCAGGTGCAGCGCGGCGTCGGACTCGCGTTCTACGGGCCCGGTGCGATCGGCGGATCGATTCGTCTCGAGACCGATCGCTTGCAGCCCGGCGAGGGCTGGCGGGCGAAGATCGGCGCGGGATCCCATGGCACGAGCAAAGTCCACGCCTCGTGGACCTCCGATCTCAGCCCGGGCGGCTGGGTCTACGGCGCGTCCGCATCACGCCTGGCGACGGACGGCTACCGCGAGAGTTCGTCGTCGCGCATGGGCATGGCGTTCTTCACGGCGCAGCGGCTGGGCGCGACGAGCAACCTGCGCATCAACGTCTTCGGTGGCCGCGAGGAGACCGAGCTCGCGTACCTCGGCTTGACGCGCGCCGAGCTCGCGGCGAATCGCCGCGCGAATCCGCTCGACGAAGACGACACGTTCACGCAGCCGCATCTGCAGGTCATCCACGAGTGGCGCCCGGACGAGCAATGGCTCGTCGAGAACACCGTCTTCGCGTTCCACGGCCGCGGGCGCTTCGACCAGCGCCAGCCGCAAGCACTCGGTTTCGAACTCAAGATCACCGATCCTCTCTACGCCGACACCGTGCTCTCGGGAATTACCCGCGAGCGCTGGATCGACGAATGGGATTACGGCTGGTTGCCGCGCGCGACGTTCGCGCACCGGCGCGGCACGCTGACCGCGGGCGCGGAGATCCGACTGCACCGCGGCGAGCAGTGGGGCAACGTGAGCGCCGCCGTGACCGAGGCCGGTCTCGCGAAGAACTTCCGCTACTACGACTACGAAATCCCGAAGGAGAGCCTGACGCTCTACGCGCAGTACGAGTGGCAGGCGACCGACGACCTCACCATGCTCGCGGGCTTGCAGCGCGTGCGGCACTCGTGGGAGCTGCGCGACCAACTCACCGATCCGGTCGTCGCCGGCGGCGATTACGTGCGCTACGCCTACGACGTCGATTATTCGTGGTGGGCGCCGCGGGCCGGTGTGCACTACCGCTTCGACGAGCGGCGCTCCGCGTTCGTCTCGTATTCGGAGTCGCGGCGCGAGCCCACGTCGCTCGATCTCTACAACATCCAGGAGTGGTACGTCTCGCCGTCCTTCGGCCGGATCGACCTCGAGACCGGGCGTCTCGCGGATCCGATCCCGCGCGAGGAAAAGCTGCGCGACTATGAAGCCGGCTTCCGCTACCGCGGCGAGCGTGCCGCGTTCACCGCGACGCTCTACGAGATGCGCTTCCGCGACGAGCTCGTCTTCCTCGGAGGGCTCAACGACATCGGCCTTCCGGTCACCGGCAATTCCGAGCGCTCGCTGCACCGCGGGATCGAGCTCGAGGGCATCTGGCGTTTCGCGCCCGCCTTCGAGTTCTCGGGACATTTGACGCTGGCGAAGGACGAACACCTCGCCTTCGTCGAGAACGTCTTCGACGACGAGGGTGCTCTCGTGCCCGTCGATCGCGCCGGCAAGCGGGTCGCGGGCTTTCCCGAGCGCCTCGGGCGGATCGCGCTGGCGTGGCGCCCTTCGTGGGGACGTGTCGTGTTGAGTGCGCTCCACCAGGGGCGCATCTACGTCGATAACGGCGAGACGCGCGAGCGCTCCGTCGATCCATCGACGGTCGTGCATCTCGACGTGGCGGTGCCGCTCGCGAAGCGGTTCGACGTGCCAGTAGAAGCGCGACTGAGCGTCGTCAACCTCCTCGATCGCGAGTACGAGACGTACGGCTACTTTTTCGGGGTCGAGCCGACGTTCATTCCCGCCGCGGGCGCTCAGGCCTTCGTGACCCTCGTCTTCGCTCCCTGAGGACGTGACGTGGGATTCGTCGATGCCGCGCTCGTCGTCGTCTATCTCGCGCTGATCCTCGTGCTGGGGGCGATCCGCGCGCGCCGCCTCGGGCAAGGGGCCGGCGAGTACCTGCTCGCCGGCCGCACGCTCACCATGCCCGCCTTCGTCGCGACGCTGGTCTCGACGTGGTACGGAGGCGTGCTCGGCGTCGGCGAGTACTCGTACAGCTACGGACTCTCGAACTGGCTCGCACTCGGCGGTCCCTACTACGTCGCCGGTCTGATCTTCGCGTTCGTCCTCGCGGGCAGGGCGCGCGCGTCGGCGTTGACGACCGTCCCGGAGCGCCTGCTCCGCGACCATGGCCCCGGCGTCGGTGCTCTCGGTGCGCTCGTCGTCTTCATCGGCGCGGTTCCTGCCGCTTACGTCTTGATGATGGGCGTGCTCTTCCAGCGCGTCTTCGGCTTCCCACTCGTCGCGGCGACGATCGCGGCCGCGCTCTTGTCGATGCTCTCGGTGGGCGGGGGAGGGTTCCGCTCGGTCGTCCGCACGAATATCGTGCAGTTCTTGCTGATGTACGGCGGATTCGTGGTCGCGCTCGCCTTCGCGTGGCGGGCCGCGGGCGGGCTCGGGGCGCTCGCGGAGCTTCCGCCCGCGATGCTGACCTGGGACGGCGGGCTCGGAGTGCAGGCCGTCCTCGTCTGGTACGTCATCGCGCTGCAGACGCTCGTCGAGCCGACGTTCTACCAGCGCTGCTTCGCGGCCCGCTCGCCCGCGGTCGCGCGGCGCGGTGTGCTCGTGTCGGTGCTCTTCTGGGTCGTCTTCGACGGGCTCACGACCTTCACCGGGATGTTCGCGCGCGTGCTGGTGCCGGAAGTGGCGCAGCCGATCGAGGCCTATCCCGCGCTCGCCGACGGCGTGCTGCCGCCGGTCGTGCGCGGGATCTTCTATGTCGGGCTCATCGCGACCGTCATGTCCACGGTCGAGTCATATCTCTTCGTTGCCGCAACGACGCTGGGCTACGACGTACCGGCGCTCGTGCGCGCCTGGCGGCGTGGGTCAGCGACGGCCGACCTCTCCTCGGAGCACGCCGACTCGCTGCGCGAGCGGAGGGGAACGCGAGCCGGGCTCGTTGCGGCGACGCTCGTCGCGACGCTCTTGGCGCTCGTCTCGGAATCGGCGGTCGCGCTCTGGAAGGGTATCGGGTCGGTCGTGACTCCCGCGCTGCTGCTCCCTCTCGTCGGCGGCTTCGTCCCGCGCCTTCGTGCCGGGTCGAGAGCCACGGGGATCTCGATCGTCGCGGCGCTGCTCGCGGCGCTCGGCTGGATGGGCGGCTCTTCTCTCGTTGCGGCTCCTGGCCCCTTACTCGGGGTGGAGCCGATCTTCCCGGCCCTGGGCATCTCTCTCGCCGTCCACCTCGCAGCCTGGTCCGGCGCCCGCCGCCGGCGCGCCGCGGGCGGGGTTGGCTGATCGCGCGACGTTCGGCAAACTGATACCGGCGCCGCGGTTCGTCGGCGCCGCGGAGGAGCGCCGATGATCGTGACGAGAAGGAGCTTCCTTGCTGGTTCCGCGCTGGCTGGCGCGGGCCTCTTTTTACCTCGCGTCCTCTTCGCCCAAGCACCCTCGACGAATGTCTTCGAAGCGCTCAGGCGAGGCGTCGGGATCTTCAAAGGACGCGGCGGCACGATCGGCTGGCTCGCAGCCAAGGATGGCGCGCTCGTCGTCGACAGTCAGTTTCCCGACAACGCGAAGGCGTGCCTCGAGGGCGTCCTGACTCGCGCCGAACGCACCAAGGTCGACGTGCTCGTCAACACGCACCATCACTTCGACCACACCGGCGGCAATGGTGTCTTCCAGAGCGCGGGCGTCGAGATCGTCGCGCACGCGAACGTGCCGGCGCTGCAACGCCAACACGCCAAGGACCGCGGCGAGACCGCCGAGCTCGCCGTTCCCACGCGGACCTTCACCGACACGCTCACGCTCGACGTCGGTGCCGCCAAGATCGATCTCGCGCATTACGGTCCCGCGCACACCGGCGGCGACTCCGTCGTCCACTTTCAGGGCGCTGATGTCGTGCACATGGGCGACCTCGTCTTCAATCGCTGGTTCCCGTTCATCGACCGGAAGGGCGGAGCGTCGATCGAGAACTGGATCGCCGTGCTCGAGCGCGTCCATGACCGATTCACCGACGAGACGCTCTTCGTCTTCGGACACGGCAAGGCCGACGCAGGCGTCGTCGGCAAGCGGGGCGACGTCCGGCAGATGCGAGATTTTCTCGAGGCGCTCTTGGAATTCGCGCGCCGCAGAGCCGCGGAAGGCGCATCGCCCGAACAGATCGCCGCCACGGCGACCCTGCCGGGTTTCGAGGACTACGAGTCCGTCTCGGAGCGGCTCAGCCTCAAGGCAAATCTCGAAACCGCCCTCGAGGAGCTAGGGCTCGTGGCGGTGCCGGTGCGCTGACGGGGGCGTCGATGCGGCACACCCGCCGCAGGCGAGCGCGGATCGACCCCCGCGAGACTCCGCCCCGCACGCCCCGCTGCCCGCTGCCCGGGGGCACCATGCGACGGTCCGGACGGATCGGTCCAGAGCGGCCGGTCGGGGCATGGAGCATCCGTGATCGCACCGAGGCCGAGAGCGCGCGGAAGACGCGCGATCGGCACCCTCACGACTTTGACGACCCCGCGCTTCCGCGCGCGCGCCTTCGGTCCTGATCCGCTGCCGTCGCTCGTTCCCGGGCGGGGGGGCGGGCGCTTCGCCGCCCTCTGGCCGAGGGCGGCCGCCTGGGAGCGGCGCCGGTTCGGCGCGTGGTTTTCGAGTCGGGCGTGAAGTATGCTCCGCCGCCTGTTTCCCTTCCGCTGACGGAATGAGAACGGAAAGACGCGGCCAGAGCCGCGGCCGCGGGCGCCTGCGCAGCGGCGAGTCCGAGGAGAGGAAGCCCATGAAGAGTCTCGGTCAAGCGTGTGTTCTCGCCCTCCTGGCGCTTGTCTGCTCGGCGCCGGCGTTCGCCGCGAAGGGCGACAAGACGATC
>CAZPJJ010000331.1:0-5031 GCA_964586535.1 uncultured Acidobacteriota bacterium
TGGTTGTGCGCGTGAAGGGGCGTCGCTCGCGGCGAAGATCGGCGAGCGCGACGAGGGCGCCGCGCGCGCGGCCGCGCAGGCGATCCTGCGTGCGCTGCCACGCGCAAACACTGCCGTCGCGCAGGGTGGGTGCGACGAGGCGCTCGCGATCGCGACGCTCGCGGGATTCTCGGACCGGCTCGCCCGCCGGCGCGCGCCGGGCGCCAACGAGTTCGTGCTCGCGGGTGGCGGCGCGGGGCGCCTCGACGAGTCGTGCCTCGTGGGCGACGCGGATCTCATCGCCGTCGTCGACGCCCGCGAGGGCGAGCGGCGCGTCGCGCGCATCACGGTCGCCTCGGCCGTCGATCCCGTGTGGTTGCTCGAGTCCTTCCCCGAGCGCCTACGTGCCGAAGACGCTGTCGTCTTCGACGAGGCGAGCGAGCGCGTCGTCGCGCGCTCGACGCTGCGCTTCGACGACCTCGTCATCGAGGAGACCGTGCGCAGCGATCCGCGCGGTCCCGACGCGGACCGCGCGCTCTTCGAGGCGGCGCGGGCGCGCGGCTTCGAGGCGCTCTGCGGCGACGCCGACGCCCTCAACAGGCTGCGCGCGCGGCGCGCCTTCGCCGCGGCGCACGATCCCGCCGTGCCGCTCCTCGACGACGCCGCGCTGCTGCGCGTCCTCGAAGAGCTCTGCGCCGGGCGGCGCTCGCTGCGCGATGTCCGCGAGGCCGATCCTCTCGCGGCGTGCGATGCCGAACTCGAGCCCAGGGCGCGGGCCGCGCTCGCGAAGCTAGCGCCCGAGCGCGTCGAACTCCCCAGCGGGAGGCGCGCGCGCATCGAGTATCCCGAAGGCGCGAGCCCCTTCGTCGCGTCGTTTCTCCAGGACTTCTTCGGCATGACCGAGGGCCCCGCGATCGCGGGCGGGCGCGTGCCCCTCGTGTTGCATCTGCTCGCGCCCTCGCGGCGCCCCGTGCAGGTCACGACGGATCTCGCCGGCTTCTGGGCGCGACACTACCCCGCCCTGCGCCGCGAGCTCATGCGGCGCTATCCGCGTCACGCGTGGCCCGAGGACCCGTTGGGCCGATAATCCCGCGCATGGTGTTCAGCGAGACCAAGCCCCCACTGCCACGCGACCTCTTCTCCTGGGCGTACGACGCGAGCGCTCCGCTCTGGGTGATGCACTGCGCCGAGGGCCCCGTGCCGCGCCGCGCGGCCGACGCGGCGCGCGCCTTGCTCGACCGCGAGGAGCGCCCGTGGACGATGCGCTGGCAGGAGGACTTCCTCGACATCCCCGCGCGCGCCCGGGCCGAAGCCGCGCGGATCATCGGTGGCGACGCGCGCGACGTGACGCTCGTGCCGACGACATCGGCGGGGCTCGGCGTCGTCGCGCAGGGCTTCCCGTGGCGCGACGGCGACGAGATCCTCGCGCCCGACGGCGAGTTCCCCGCGAACTCGTGGCCGTGGAAGGTGCTCGCGCCGCGCGGGGTGACCGTGCGCACCGTGCCGCTCTGGGAGGGCCAGCGCGCCGGCCGCGATGCCTGGCAGACGACCCCGCCCCGCGCCGACGTCACGCCCGAAGAGCGCCTCGCCGCCGCGATCGGCGCGCGGACGCGGCTCGTCGCCGTGAGCTGGGTGCGCTTTCAGGACGGCCTGCGCCTGGACCTCGACCGGCTCGGCGCGCTCTGCGAAGCGCGCGGCGCCGCGCTCGTCGTCGACGGGATCCAGGGCGCAGGCACGTTGCCCCTCGCACTCGGCCGCGGCCGCGTCGCCGCCTTCGCCACGGGCGGCCACAAGGGCCTGCTCGGGCCGCAGGGGCTCGGGTTCCTTTGGACCGCGGGCGCGTTTCGCGCCGCGCTCGCGCCGCCCGGCGGCTGGCTCTCCGTCGAGGACGCGAACGAGTTCGCGCGCCCCTCGACCGATCTCGAGCGCGCGTTTCTCGCGAGCGGCGAAGGCCTCGAGATGGGCGTGCCCAATCTCGTCGGCGCCGTCGCGCTGGCCGAATCGCTCGCGGCGATCAACGACGCCGGCGTGGACGCCATCGCTGGCCACGTCGCGACGCTGCAGCGCGCACTTCTCGACGCGCTCGCCGCGCGGGGCGGCTGGCTCGCCAACGAGAGCGCGCGCCTGGCGGGTTTACTCGATCAGGGGCGCCTCGGCTCGATCCTCGCGATCCACCATGCCGGGCGCGGCCGCGCCGCGATGGACGCGATACTCAAGGACGGCTTCGCGCGCGGCATCTACGCCTCGGTGCGCGAGGGCTACCTGCGCATCGCTCTGCACGGCTGGCATGAGCTGCGGGATGTCGATCGGTTGGTGGCGTGGTTGGCGCTTCATGCCGGCAGGTGAGGCGTCGCGCGCCGGCTGAAACGGAGATAGGCGATCGGCACCACGATCATGTTGAGCGCCGTCGCCGAGAGCAGTCCGAAGAGAATCACGGCGGCCATCGGCGCCTCGATCTCGGCTCCGGGGTGCGAACCCGCGAGCGCGAGCGGGGCGAGAGCGAGTCCCGCCGAGAGTGCCGTCATGAGAATCGGCACGACGCGCTCCCGCGCCCCGCGCACGACCGCGCGCTGAAGCGAGCTCTCGCCCTCGTGCTCGAGCAGATGCCGGATGTGCGAAATCAGCATGATCCCGTTGCGCGTCGCGATGCCGAAGAGCGCGATGAAACCGATGATCGACGCCACGGAAAGCACGCCGCCGAAGGCGAACACGCCCGCGGCGCCGCCGATCAGCGCGAGCGGCAGATTCAGCATGACGATCGCCGCGTCGCGGAACGAGCGAAACGCCGCCGCGAGCAGCACGAGGATCCCGAGGATGACGCTCCCGCCGAGCCAGAGGAGGCGTCGCGAGGCGGCAGCCTCGCTCTCGAACTGTCCGCCGTACTCGATCCCGTACCCGGTGGGCAACGCGACGCGCTCCGCGACGGCCGCGCGAATTCCGTCCACGACGGAGCGCAGATCCCGCCCCGCGACGTTCGCGGAGACGACGATCTTCCGCTGACCGTTCTCGCGGCCGATGAAATTCGGGCCGCGGTCCTCGCGAATCTCGGCGATCGCGTCGAGCGGTACACGCACGCCTGAGGGCGTGTCGATGCGCGTCTCGCGGATCGCGTCGAGGTCCCGCTGCACCTCGGCGGGGTAGCGCACGATGAGCGGAAAGGAGACCTGCCCCTCGAAGACATGGCCCACCTCACGCCCGACGAAGGCGGTTCGCATCGCCTCCGCGGCCGCGCCCGCGGGAAGCCCGTGACGAGCCAGCGACCCGCGGTCGAAGTGCACGCGCACCGTCGGAATCTCGGCCTGCGCCTCCACCGCTACGTCCACCGCTCCGGGCACCTCTCGCGCGGCGGCCTCGACGTCCTCGGCAATGTCGTGCAAGACGTCGAGTTCCGGACCGAAGATCTTCACGGCGATGCTGGCGCGCGTGCCGGAGAGCATGTGATCGATGCGATGGGAGATCGGCTGACCGATGGTGACGTTCATCCCGGGAACCAGCGAGAGGCGCGCGCGGATCTCCTCCAGCACCGCGTCCTTGGAGCGCTCCGCCAAACTCATGCTGACGTCGATCTCGGCGGACTCCACGCCCTGCAGATGCTCGTCGAGCTCCGCACGTCCCGTGCGCCGCGCCGTCGCGGTCACCTCGGGAATCTCGAGCAAGAGCTTCTCGACCGCGCGGCCCAGGGCGTCCGACTCCTCGAGGCTCGTGCCCGGCAAGGTCACCGCGCTGATCGTCAACGTCCCTTCGTTGAACTCCGGCAGGAACGAGCGCCCCATCCAGCCGAACGAAGCGATCGCCGTCGCGAGCACCGCAGCCGAGCCGATCAGAATGACGCGGCCGTAGCCCAGGCTCCAGGTCAGGATCCGCTCGTACACATCCTTCAACGCCGCGATGAAGCGAGGCTCGTGGCCCTCCCGGACGGCTCGCGAGTTGGGAAGCAGAAGTGCGCAGAGCACCGGAGTGACGGTGAGCGCGACGACGAGCGAGGCGAAGAGGGCCACGAGGTAGGCGAAACCGAGCGGACGCAGCAGCCGCCCCTCCACGCCGCCCAGGAAGAAGAGCGGCAGAAAGACCAGCCCGATGACGAGCGTCGCGAAGACGATCGAGCTGCGGATCTCGCTGCTGCCCCGGTAGACGACCTCGAGAGTCGCCGCCCGCTCGGCGACGGGACGGCACGCGTTCTCCCGCAGGCGGCGGAAGACGTTCTCCACGTCGATGATCGCGTCGTCGACGATCGCGCCCACGGCGATCGCCATGCCGCCCAGCGTCATGCTGTTGACCGTGGCGCCGGTCCACTTCATCGCGACGACGGCGGCGAGAAGCGAGAGCGGCATCGCGATGAGGGTGATCGAAGCCGCGCGGAGATTCGCGAGGAAGAGCAGCACGATCAGGACGACGAGGATGCTGCCATCACGCAGCGCCCTGGTGAGATTGTCGATCGCGGTCTCGATGAAGTCCGCCTGACGGAAGATGTCGCGGTGGATTTCCATGCCGGCGGGCATCCCGCTCTGGAGTTGGTCCAGCACGGCGTCGAGACGGCGCGTCAACTCGAGCGTGTTCGCGCCGGGCTGCTTCTGGATACCGACGACGACCGAGGGACGTCCGTTGTATGAACCTTCGCCGCGCCGCAGACCCGGACCGATCGTCACCTCGGCGAGATCGCGCACGAGGATCGGCGTCCCGCCGCGCGTCTCGACGACCGTCTCGCCGATCTCCTCCGCGCTCTCGGGGCGCCCGATTCCGAGGATCAGGTACTCCTGACCACCGGTGACGCGAAATCCCGCCGAGGTATTGCGATTCGCCTGCTCGAGCGCGCGCTCCACCTGCTCGAGCGTGACACGGTAGTGGCCGAGTCTCTCGGAGGAGACCAGGACCTGGTACTGGCGCTCCGCTCCGCCGATCGTCGTCACCTGCGAGACTCCCGGCACCGCCAGCAGGCGCCGGCGCACGAGCGTATCGGCCGCCGTGCGCACGTCGAGCTGCGAGTGGTCCGTGGATTCGATCGCCACGAAGAGGATCTCGCCCATGATCGAGGAAATCGGCGCGAGGACCGGC
>CAZPJJ010000332.1:0-5012 GCA_964586535.1 uncultured Acidobacteriota bacterium
GGAGGTGAATCAGGAGGATTGCTCGTCACCGATGGCGCCTTCGGCATCGAGGCCCTCGAGGTCGGGAAGCGATTCCAGTTGCAACGTGGGAATTGTCGAGAGCAGATCGCCGCTCAGGTGCTCGTCGAGCTCGTCCGAGGGCGCTTGCCAATTCTCGATCGCGGCGGCGATCAGCAGCGCCTCGTCGTTCGTGAGCGGCGGATCCGCCGGCGGGACACGGAGCGCGAGCCACGCGAACGCGATCATCGCGGCGGCGGAGGCGAGCGCGGCGAGCAGGCGCGGGGCTCGCGCGCGGTGCGGGATCGGCGCCTTCGTCGCGCGTGCGTCGGCCTGCGGCCACACGGCCTCGAAGGCCGGAGTGTGGCGGCGATCGGCGGCGCGGACGTCGTCGAAGAGCGCGCGCAGGTCGTGGTCGTCGTCGTGGCGCTTCATGACGTCGCCTCCAGGCTGGGCGCGAGGAGCGTGCGCAGGCGCTCCTTGCCGCGTGCATAGTGCGTGCGCGCGGCGCCCAGCGAAATGTCCATCACGTGCGAGGTTTCCTCGATCGTCATGCCCTCGTAGAACACGAGGTGCAGGGCCTCGCGCTGGCGCTCGGGAAGCTCCGCGAGCGCGGCCGTCACGGCGCGCGCGCGTTCGTGCTGGAGCGCGCGTTCGTGAGGCCCCGGCGCGGGGTCGGCGGGCGCCGCGATCTGAGAAATCTCGAGCGCCTCGCGCGCGTCGCGCCGGCGCTCGCTGCGCCAGGCGTCCTGCGCGGTGTGGCGGATCACCGCGAAGAGCCACGTCTTGAAGCTGGCGCGGCCGTCGTAGCGTGCCGACCCGCTGGCGATCTTGACGTAGCTCATCTGCAACACCTCCGCCGCGCGCTCGGGATCGCGCCCGCTGCACGAGAGCGCCCAGCCATACGCGGCCTCGTGGTGGGCCTCGACCTCGGCTTTGAGTCGTTCTCGGTCCACTCGGGTTCGCTCCGTGCTCGTCTACTTGGTCGATCGCCGGGGAGGTTCATAGCACTACGCCCTCCATTCTCCCCTCGAACCTCCCGGGCTTGTCCAGGTTCGTCCAGATCCGCGTCAACGGTGCGCGGAGGCGTTGCCTTCCTGCGACCCGGAACCGAGCTTCTCGTCGGGGGTAGGCATCGAGGAGGGGACTCCGTGGGACACGCGTCGATACCCGCGGCCACACAGACGGCTGCGCAACCGAACGATCGAGTCGCGGCTCTGACGGCTCGCGTGCGCGGCGGCGCGAGTTGGTTTTACTGGATCGCGGCGCTCTCGGTGATCAACTCGGTCGTCATCCACTTCAATGGGCAATGGGGATTCGCCGTCGGGTTGGGCATCACGCAGGTCTTCGACGCGATCGCCATGGGCGTGGGCCAGGCGGGCGGCAGCGGCGCGGGAATGATTGCGACCGTGATCGCGCTCGGTTTCGACGTCTTCGCCGCGGCGGTGGTGGCGCTCTTCGGCTTCCTCGCCGCGCGCGAGAAGGGCTGGGCGTTCATCGTCGGCGGCGCGCTCTACGCCATGGACGGGCTGATCTTCCTGGTGGTGCAGGATTGGATGGGGCTGGGACTGCACGCGCTCGCGCTCTTCTTCATCGCGAACGGCTTCCTGGCGCTCCGCGAGCTGCGCGCAGCCAGAAGCTAACGGCTTCGATCGAGCGCCTGGGCGAGGTCGCGGACGAGATCGTCCGCGTCCTCGCAGCCCGCGCTCAAGCGCACGAATCCCGGCGAGACGTCGTCGCCGCCCCAGCGGGCGCGGCGCTCGGCCGTCGTGTGAATCGCGCCGAAGCTCGTCGCCTCGGTGACGAGCGCGCAGGACGAAAGGAAGCGCTGCGCGCGATTCTCGCTTTCCAGATCGAACGAGACGATCGACCCGAAGCGCGCCATCTGACGCGCCGCGACCGCGTGCGAAGGATCGCCCGGGAGACCTGGATACCGCACGCCGCGCACGTCGCTGCGCCCCGCCAAGAAGCTCGCGATGGCCATCGCGTTGGCGCACATGCGCTCGAGGCGCACGTCGAGCGTGGCCAGCGAGCGGTGCGCGAGCCACGCTTCCATCGGGCCGAGAATCGCGCCGGTCCGCTTGCGCCACGTGCGCAGCGCTTCGACGTGAGCTGCTTCCCGTGCGGCCACGTGGCCCAGGACGAGATCGCCGTGGCCCGTGAGGGCTTTCGTGTCGGCCGCGAGCGAGAAATCCGCGCCGCGCTCGAGCGGACGCTGCAGGAGCGGCGTCGCGGTCGTGTTGTCGACGGCGACGAGCGCGCCCGCGGCACGGGCGCGCCGCGCAAGGGCCGCGATGTCGCAGACATCGAGCCCAGGATTCGACGGGGTCTCGATCCATACGAGCCGCGCGCCACGCAGCACCTCGTCGGGGATCGTTCCACCCGTCGCAACCGTGACGACCCCGACGCCCCACGTCACGAAATGCTCGGCCACGAGCTGACGCACCGCGAAATATCCATCGGCCGGGAGCACGAGGCGCGCACCCGGGGAGAGCGTCGTCGCGAGCACCGCGGTACACGCGGCCATCCCCGACGAGAACACGACGGACTCGCCGCCCTCCAATTCGGCGAGCGCACACTCGAAGTGCGTCCACGTCGGATTCTCGTAGCGAGCGTAGCGATAGGGCGCGGTCTCGGGATCTCCGGCGACGTGATAAGGCGCCGCGAACGTGGGACCCGGCAAGAAGGGCTCGCCTTGTTTCGCGGAAGGAAGCCCGGCACGCACGACCTTCGTGGCATCTTTCATTCGCGGGCCTCGCTCACTTCTTGAAGAAGATGTAAACCGCGAGCGCCATCAAGACGACCGCGAAGATCTTCTTGAACTGCGCGGTCGTCACGTGCTCGAGCAATCGTGCGCCGACTTGCGCGCCCACGATGCCTCCGGCGCCGAGCATGAGGCCGACCTTCCAATCGACGTTCGCCAGCTTGCCGTGCGCGAAGAGCGCCGACGCGGAGACGACGAGGATCGCGAGGAACGACGTTCCGACGGCCTTTTGTGCCTCGTAGCCGAGCAGCAAGAGCAGCGGCACGACGAGAAAACCGCCGCCGAGCCCGGTGAACGAGGCTCCGATGCCGACGATGGTTCCGGCGAGCACGAAGAGCAGATCCTTGGCTTGCATGGGGTTCCTCGGGGGTGTGCGGCGCGGCGCGCGCGCGGCGCATGATGCGCGCTTCGTTCGGGGGCGGGCAAGCGCCCGCCGGTGGTCCCAGCCGGGTCGCCTTGCTACCCTTCGACGCTTTCTCTGGAGGAACGTCGATGCCCCGCGAGGAAATCTCGCTCGCTTTCCATGGCGCGGCCGGAACGGTCACCGGCTCCAAGCACCTTCTCGAGGCCCACGGCACGAGGATTCTGCTCGACGCGGGGCTCTTCCAGGGCGAGAAGGAGCTGCGCCAGCGCAATTGGTCCGGCCCTGCCTTCGACCCGCGCTCGATCGATCACGTGGTGCTCTCGCACACGCACATCGATCACGTGGGCTACTTGCCTCGCCTCGCGAAACTCGGCCTGCGCGCTCCCGTCCATCTGACACCCGCAGCCCACGCGCTCGCCGAGATCACGCTGCTCGACGCCGCGAAGATCCAGGAAGAAGACGCGGAGTGGGCGAACCGGCGCGGTTTCTCCAAGCACACCCCCGCCCTGCCGCTCTACACCGAGAAGGACGCCCGTGCAGCGCTCGCTCTGCGCCACCAAGAGCGCTATGGCGCGTGGTTTTCGCTTCATCCGCAAGACCGCATCCGGGCGCGCTTTCTCAATTCGGGGCACCTGCTCGGCGCCGCGTTCGTCGAATTGGTCATCGAGCGCGCCGGCGGACCGCTGCGCCTCGTCTACAGCGGCGACCTCGGCCGCTTCGACGTGCCGCTCCATCTCGACCCTCGCGCCTGTCCCTCCTGTGACGCGCTCATCATCGAGTCGACCTACGGCGATTCGACGCATCCCACGGAGCCGCTCTTCGATCAGATCGGCGGCCCCATCACGGAGTGCCTGCGGGCGCGCGGGACCGTGCTGATTCCCGCGTTCGCGATCGGCCGTGCGCAGCAGGTCACGCTCATCCTCAGGCGCTGGATGAAGGCCGGGAAGATTCCCGACGTGCCGATTCACATCGACAGCCCGATGGCGATCGACGCAACCCGCATCTACAGCCGCTTCCTCGACAAGCGCAACGTGGATCCGGACGTCTTCGAGGACGGGCGGCTGCAGATCTTCCCGGAGCGCGTGCATTTCCACCGTACCGTCCCCGAGTCGAAGCGCCTCAATGACATGGCGGGCCCGCGCATCATCGTTGCCTCGAGCGGCATGCTCACGGGCGGGCGCATTCTCCATCACCTCGCCCTGCTCGCCCCGCGCAAGGACACGCTGCTGCTCCTTGCGGGATATCAACCGGCGGGAACGCGCGGGCGCGCGCTGCTTCAAGGGGCGCGCGAGATCAAGATCCACGGTGCGCACATCCCCGTCGAGGCGAAGGTGATGGCCGTGCGCGGCCTCTCGGGCCACGCGGATCGCGACGAACTGCTGCGCTGGGTGGGATCGGCGCCGAATCCGCCCAAGGTGGCGTTCATCGTACACGGCGAGATGGAAGCCGCGGCCGCACTCAGCACGGAGATCGCGCGGCGCTTCGGAACTCGCACGATCCGGCCCCGGCTCGACGAGCGCTTCGACCTGCTCAACCTCGTTTGATCGCGCGCAGGCTCCGCGCACTCACTGCCGAGCAAGGAGCGTGAAGAAAACCGCGGCCGCGGCGATGCCCGCGAGGATCGCGAGCGTGATCTTGATCCAGCTCTTCGGATAGCGCCCCGCCACCGCTCCCGTGACTCCGTTGACGAGCGCCTGGAACGGCTTCTGGTCGTACTGGTAGCCGAGCAGCCACACGGGCACCAGCACCAGCTTGAACGTCTCGGCCGAGAACGTGGGGAAGATCTGTAAATTGCGATAGGTGTCGCCCGGTACCGCGGAGCCGCAGAGGCTTCGCAGCTCGGAAGTCATGCGTTCGCGCGCGCGGCGCGCCGCGCCGACGAGCACG
>CAZPJJ010000333.1:0-5008 GCA_964586535.1 uncultured Acidobacteriota bacterium
TAGAGGAAGAGTCCGGGAAAGAGCGCGAGCCACCACGCCGTGCGCACGTATTCACGCGCCTCGCGCAGCAGATTGCCCCATGACGGCGCGGGAGGCGCGATGCCGAGTCCGAGAAAGCCCAGGCCCGCCTCGGCGAGCACGGCTCCGGCGGCGACGAACGCGCCGGGGACGAGGGCAGGCGCGAGCGCGCCCGGCAGAAGATGCACGAAGACGACGCGCGATTCGCGGGCGCCGATGGCGCGCGCGGCAAGCGCGAGATCGCTCGCGCGCAGGCGTTGCATCTCGGCGCGGACGTAGCGGAAGAGCGCTGGCCAAGTGAAGAGCGCGATGACGAATCCGACGCGCACGGAGGCCGGCAAGACGAGGGCGTGGACGTGAAGCAGGCCCAAGAGCGCGATCGCGCCGACGAGGTCGGGGAAGGCGAGGACGACGTCGGCGATCCGCGAAAGCACGCCGTCGACGCTTCGGCCCCGCGCACCCGCGAGGGCGCCGAGCGCGGCACCGATCGTCATTGCAACGAGCGTTGCCACGAGACCCGCGCCGAGACTCGAACGGCCGCCGGCGAGAACACGGGCGAGCACGTCGCGGCCGAGCGAGTCCGTGCCGAAAGGGTGATTCCACGAAGGTGACTGCAGGATGCGCGTCGCGTCGATCGAGAGTGGGTCGTGGGGAAGCACGGGCGGTGCAAGCGTGCAGAGCGCGACGAGCGCGACGAGGACGAGCGCGCCGGCGAGCGGCCCGCGCCCGATCATCGCGAGACTCCCCACGCCGGGACGCGCCGTCTCGGATCGATGGCCCAGGTGAGCGCGTCGGCCACGAGCGATCCCGCGATCGTCACGGCGCCCGAGAGCAGCGCGAGCGCGAGCACCACCGGTACGTCGCGCTGAAGGACCGCGTCGACGAGCAGTTTTCCGAGGCCCGGCCAACGAAAGATCGTTTCGACGAGGACCGACCCCGAGACGAGCGCCGGCATCACGAGTCCGAAGAGCGTCGCCAGCGGCACGAGCGAGGGCGCGATGCCCTCGCGGGCGAAGACGGTGCGCTCACGAAGTCCTCGCGCCCTCGCGAAAAGCGCGTGGCCGCCGTCCATCGCCGCGAGCGCGGCGCCCCGGGAGAAGCGGGCGTAGAACGCGAGCACGTGCAGCGCGAGACAAAAAGCCGGGAGCGCGAGGTGATGCACCCTCGAGGCCAGATCCACCGCGCCGTCCGAGGGCGTTCTGCCGTAGAGAGGAACGACGCCGAGGCGAACCGCCAGGAGGTTCTGCAGCAGGATCGCCATCCAGAAGAACGGCAGGGCGTAGACGCCGAGGATCGCCGCTCCTCCGATGCGGTCGCGGCGCCCGCCGGGGTGGCGCGCGCACCACCAGCCGAAGGGAATGCCCACGAGGACGGCGAGCGAGGTGGCGGCAAGATTGAGTTCGAGCGTCGGCACGAATCTCGCGCCGATCTCGTCGGTGACGAGCCGGCCGCTGCGCAGCGAGCGGCCGAGGTCTCCCGTGACGACGCCGCCGACCCAGCGCAGGTAGCGCATCGCGAGCGGGCGATCGAGTCCGTGTTCTCTCTCGAGGCGCGCCCGCGTCTCGTCGTCGAGACGGCCGAGCGAGTCGGGGGGCACGAAGGCGACAAGAGGGTCGCCGGGAAGCGACACGAGAATCGCGAAGGTCGCGAGCGTCACGCCGAAGAGCGTGATCGCCGCGACGAGCGCGCGGGAGGCTAGGCGAGCCACGAGCGAAACGCGCGGCGGAGAGCCGCGGTGTCACGATCCCAGGCCCACGCGGTCGGGCCGGGCTCGAAATCGAGGTAGCCGTGCATCGACGCCCGAAATCCGAGCAGGCGTCTGGTCACCGCGACGCGCGACTCGGGGTAGAAGAGGACGGTCATCGGCTGTTCGTCGTGGAGGCGGTGCTGGAGTCGTTCATAGATTCCGGTGCGGAAGTCGCGATCGAAGCTCGCACGGCCCTGCTCGATCAGGTCGTCGGTGGCGGGGTCGGACCACTGGCAGTAGTTGGCACCGGCGCTCGCCTGTGACGAATGCCAGATCTCGAAGGGATCGGGGTCGAGCGGGAGATAGCGGCCTTGCATGATCGCGTCGTAGCTTCGTTGGGCGGTGCGCTGCAGAAAGACCGACCATTCGAGCGGCTCGAGTTCCATCGCCGCGCCGACCGAAGCGAGATTGGCCTGGCAGAACGCTGCCAAGCGCTCGGTCTGCGCGCTCGTCGCGGGGTAGGTGAGTTTGAAGCGCAGCGGGACGCCGTCCTTCATGCGCGTCTCGCCGTCTCCGTTGGTCCGCCAGCCTGCCTCGTCGAGGAGCGCGCGAGCCGCCCGCGGGTCGAATTCGTGCGCGGCGAGCGCCGCGTCGTAGCCCCACATGTCGGGATGGAACGAGGTGATCCCGACCGTTCCCAGCCCGTGCGCAACGCCGTCGAGATAGCCGCGGCGATCGATCGCGTGCGCGAAGGCGCGCCGTACCCGCGCGTCGCCGAGAAAATCCGGGCCGCCCGCCGTGCGCCAGGCGATGTAGAAAATGTAGGGAATGCGGTAACCGTGGATCTCGAAGCGATCGAGAAAACTCGCGTCGTCGCGGCGCTTCGCCCACTCTTCGGGAAAGAGCGGCGCGACGTCCACCGAACCGGCGTCGAGCGCGGCGATCGTCTCGGCGTAGCCGGGGATCACGTCCAACTCGATCCCGGCGACCAGGGGGGGCGTCTCGTGGGCTTCGTTGGCGGCGAGCACGATGCGTTCGCCGCGATCCCAGCGCACGAAGCGCCACGGTCCGCAGCCGAGCGGTGCGAGGGCGCGCTCCCGACGGTGAGCCGGCAGTAGCGGCTCGTTCCAACTGAGCAGCGCGCCGGCGAAGGGCTCGCGATAACGGACGATCGCGCTCCGCTCGCCGGCCGCCTCGACGCTCTCGACGATCGCGAAGCGCTGGGCGAGTTCGGGAATGGACTCGCTCGTGTCGGAGTATGTACGCCACGTGAATACGACGTCCTGGGCGGTGACGGGGCGTCCGTCGTGCCAGCGTGCGTCTCCCAACTCGAAGGTGATCCGCGTTCCACCATCGTCGATGCGCCAGGTCCGCGCGACTCCGGGCCGCAGGTTGGCGTTCGCGTCGAGCTTGACGAGTGGATCCGAGAGCAGCCGCGCAATGACTTGGCCGTGGCGATCACCGGCCCGTGTGCGGTCGAGAGTCGTCGGCTCCGTCGTGATCGGCACTCGTACCGCGCGATCCGACGCTGGCGCGGGACGCTCCGCACTGCAAGCCGCGCCCGAGGCGACGCCGAGCGCGCTCAGGCCGAGCGTGCGGAAGAAGGTCCGCCGTGACGTGCCCGCGCCGCGAGTCAGCGCGCGACCGGGATCGTCTTCGCGAGCCACTCCACGACGAGAGTCGTGGCCGGTGCGTCCGCCGTCAGCAGACGGTCGCCGGTGTCGAAGCTTTCGACGCACTGTTTCGTCCTCTCGCCATGACCGTGGGCCGCCAGAAGATCGGCGAGCGCCGCGCTCTCTGGAAACCCGGAGCAAACGAGAAGCAGCGGGCGATCGCCGTAGAGCCCGATGTCGGTGCGGGTGTCGAAGCCTGCGACCCGATCGACGGGCCCGACCAAGACGAGCGCGCGAACGCCGGGAATCCGCCACGAAGCCTCCGCGGCGACGAGGGATCCCATGCCGGCGCCGACGAGAGCGACGCGGGCGAGATCGAGGTTCTCGAAGCGTGCGAGCTCCGAGACGAGCTGTTGCTGATCCGCGGTCTCGAAGCGCACGTGCCGCTCGGGGAGGATCGGGAACGCATAGATGCGCGTGCGTCCGTCGGCCGAGCGGGACTGGCCGTGTCCGCGCTGGTCCATGCGGATCGTCGCAAAGCCGCGCGCGTTGAGAGCGTCTGCGAGCGCGAGCATCGCGTCCGCGGTGCGGCCGTGGTCGTGGATGAGCACGGCGACGGGCCACCCGCGCTCGGGCTGCGGAGCGACGGCGGGATCGGGGTAGGCGATGATGCCGGCGACCAGGACGCCGTCGGGGGCCGTGAACTCGATCGCACGCTCGACCGAGGCGGCCACGCTCGCGCTCGTAGCGCCCGCGATCAACCCCATCGAGAGGGTCACGAGAGTGAGTACGCGCTTCATGATCGGCGATTCTAGCAGCAGGCTCACATGCGCGGTGGCACGGGGACGCCCATCATCCCGAGCGCCGCTCGCAGCGCGCCGTCCGCGACGAGGAGGATCGCGAGGCGCGTCTCGCGGAGGGCGCCGTTCTCCTCCTTGAGAATCGGGAACTTGTGATAGAAGCCGTTGATCGCCTGCGCGAGCTCGAACGCGTACTTGGCGAGCGTCGCCAGCTCGAGGTTCGCGACCGCGGCGCGCACCGTATCGGGCAGCCGCAGCGCCACATGGACGAGCGACCAGTGCTCGAGCGCCTGCTCGGCCGGTACGGCGTCGAAGCGGGCGCGGCGCGCGAGGTCGAGAATCGCCGTGCGCGGGATGCCGAAGCGCTCTTCGTATTTCTCGAGGATGCGCGCCACGCGCACCGACGCATACTGCGCATAGGGGCCGGTCTCGCCCTCGAACGCGAGTGCGTCGTCGATGTCGAACGCGACGACTTTGTTGCGCGTGAAGCGCAGCATGTAGTAGCGAAGTGCGCCGATCGCGACGTCGTGGCCGATCTCACTCGCCAGGGCGGCGTCGAGATCCGGCGCGCGTCGCTGCACCTCGGCCTTGGCTTTCTCCTCGAGCCGGTCGATCAGGTCGTCGGCTTTGACGCCGAGCCCCTTGCGGCCGCTCATGTCGAGATAGGCGCGCTTGCGGTCCTCGTCGGAGAGCTTCAGATCCGGTTTGATCTCGAGTGCGGTCTGCGGCGAAAGCGCGACCATCTCGTAAGCGAAGTGAATCGAACGCTCGGCCTCGCCCGCGTAGCCCTGCGCCTCGAGTCCGCGCCGGACGACGCGCTGCAGGTATGACTGCCTCACGTCGATTACGTTGTAGACGCGCTCGGCGGAGCCGAAGGGCGGGGCTCCGTC
>CAZPJJ010000334.1:0-2022 GCA_964586535.1 uncultured Acidobacteriota bacterium
CGGCACGCCCGACGTCGACGAGCGCGTGCTCGCGATCAAGTCCGAGCTCGAGCGGATCCGCGAGCAGGCGCTCAACCTGGAGTAGCCCCGTGCACGGCACGCTCTTCGTCATCTCGGCGCCTTCCGGAGCGGGCAAGACGACGCTCGCCGCGCCCCTCGTGCGCGAAGTTCCCGGGCTCGTCTTCTCGGTCTCCTGGACGACGCGCGGACCGCGCCCTCACGAGCGTGACGGCGTCGATTACCACTTCACCGACGAAGCGACCTTCCGCCGCATGATCGACGAGGGTGCTTTTCTCGAGCACGCCGTCGTCCACGGGCATCTCTACGGCACAGGGGCCGCGACGACGATCGCGCTTCTCGAGCGGGGGCGCGACGTGCTGCTCGACGTCGACGTGCAGGGCGCCGAGCAAGTGCGCAAATCGGGCTTTCCCTGCTACACGATCTTCATCCTGCCACCGTCCGCGGACGAACTGCGCCGCAGGCTCGCCGAGCGAAAGACCGAGGACTCGTCCGCACTCGCGCGCCGCCTGGCCAACGCCGCCGCCGAAGTTGCTCGTTATCGCGAGTTCGACTACGTGCTGGTCAACGAAGTTCGCGAGCGAGCCGCGGAGGAGCTGATCCAAGTCGTCCGCGGCGTCGCCGCCGTGCGCCGCGAGCAGATGGAGCGCGCGCAGCGCATCGTCGCCACGTTCCAGCAAGTGAGCGGCGTCGACAAGGAGCATCGATGAGCGCGCCACGCGTTCTTCTGGGCGTCTGGGGCGGGATCGCCGCGTACAAAGCGGCCGAGCTCGTGCGCGCACTCGTCCGAGAGGGTGTCGAGGTCAAATGCGTCCTCACGGGCCGCGCCGAGGAGTTCGTGGCTCCCGCCACGCTTGCCGCGCTCTCGATGAACGAGGTCCATCGCACCGAGTTCGGTCCCGAGCCGCGCCCCGACGTGCTGCACATCGAGCTCGTGCGTTGGGCCGATGCGCTCGTCGTCGCGCCCGCGACCGGCAACGTGCTTGCCCGCTTCGCGCGCGGCCTCGCCGACGACCTGCTCTCGACGGTCTACCTCGCCTTCGACGGACCCGCCGTCGTCGCACCCGCGATGAATCCGCGCATGTGGGATCACCCCGAGACGCGGGAGAACGTCGCCCGGCTCGCGCGGCGCGGCGTCGTCATCGTGCCGCCCGAGGCCGGATACATGGCCTGCGGCGACGAAGGTGCGGGCAGGCTCGCCGCGCTCGAATCGATCGTCGCCGAAGCGCTGCTCGCCGTGCGTCGCAGCACGAGTCTCGCCGGCGTCAATGTCGTCGTCTCGGCGGGGCCCACCTACGAGCCGATCGACCCCGTGCGATTCATCGGCAATCGCTCGTCCGGAAAGATGGGCTACGCGATCGCGGCCGCGGCACGCGCGCGCGGGGCGCGCGTCACGCTCGTCAGCGGACCCGTCGATCTCGCGCCGCCCTGGGGCGTCGATCTCGTCTCCGTCGAGAGCGCATGGCAAATGCGCGAGGCTCTCTTCGAGGCCAGCAAGGACGCGCGCGCCATCGTCATGGCGGCCGCCGTCGCCGATCATCGTCCCGTCGAGCCTAAACCGAGCAAGATCTCGCTCAAAGAGCCCTACTCGCTCGACCTCGTGCCCAATCCCGACATCCTCAAAGAGCTCGTCGAGCGCCGCGGACTCGGGCAGGTCATCGTCGGCTTCGCCGCCGAAACGCACGACTTCGAAGAGCGCGGCCGCGAGAAGCGCGCGCGCAAGGGTTGCGACCTGCTCGTCGCCAACGACGTCAACGCGCCGGGCTCGGGCTTCGGCTCTGAGACCAATCGTGTCACGATCGTGCGCGCCGACGGCTCGCTCGAGCGCTGGCCCGAGCTGCCCAAGCGCCAAGTCGCCGAGAAGCTCTGGGACACCATCGAGACGATGCTCGTCCGCGAGAGCGCGTCGTGAGCGGGATCGACGATCGCGACGCGCGCGAGCAAGCCGCGCTCTGGGTCGAGGTGTGGCGGACGCTCGGCGTCACCGAGATTCTGCCCGCGACG
>CAZPJJ010000334.1:2122-5008 GCA_964586535.1 uncultured Acidobacteriota bacterium
CGCGACGACGCCGATCGCGCGCTCATCGAGGCCGCCGTCGCCGATCCCGACCCCGCGCATGCGCTCTTGAGGTTGCAGCGCGATGCGCTCGGCGAGTGCCGGCGCTGCAAGCTCTGCGACGGCCGCACCAACATCGTCTTCGGCGTCGGCGATCCGCGCGCGCGCTTGATGTTCGTCGGAGAAGGCCCCGGCGCCGACGAGGACGCGAAGGGCGAGCCCTTCGTCGGCCGCGCGGGGCAATTGCTCGATCGCATCATCGCGGCGATGGGGCTCTCGCGTCCGCAGGTCTACATCGGCAACGTCGTCAAATGCCGCCCACCCGACAACCGCGAGCCCGAACCCGAAGAAGAAGCGTCGTGTCTGCCCTATCTGCGCGCGCAGATCCGCATCATCAAGCCCGAGGTCATCGTCACGCTCGGCCGCGTGCCGCTCGCGGCGCTGCTCCAACAGCGCTTGCCGGGCATCACGAAACTGCGCGGGCAGTGGTTTCACTACGAGGGCATTCCGCTGCTCGCGACGTTCCATCCGGCCTACCTGCTACGCAATCCCGCCGCGAAGCGCCCCGTCTGGGAAGACATGCAGGCCGTCATGCAGAGGCTGGGGTTGCCGCCGAAGCCGTGATGCCGCCGGCATGAACACTCGCTGTCGCGGCGCCGGAAGCGCCGCGTCAGGCCGCGCACTTCCGGCCCCTGGCGGCGGTTCTCGCGATCGAGTTCAGATGCGAGCGACTCGCGTGCACGGTCGTGCACGAACTAACTCGGAGCCTGTTTCGCTTTCGGCTATTAGTGAAGCTGCCCCGAGGAAAAAGAGAGGAGGATCTCCCATGCGTCGCTCCGCGGCTCGCGTTCGATCCCGTTTTCTTCTGGGGCTGACGGTCTCGCTCTTCGTGCTCGTCCCGATCGTGCTCGCGCTCGGCGTCGAGCTTCCCGGAACGCAGCCCGCCGACGGATCCGGAGCACCGGGCTTTCCGCTCTTCCAGAACGGCAATCAGGCGGGAACCTTCGACACTCCGGGGCAATGCCAGAACTGTCACGGCGGTTATCGAAACGCCGGCGAGCCGATCTACGAGCCCTACGACTCTTGGGCCGGCTCGATGATGGGGCAGGCAGGACGCGATCCGCTCTTCTGGGCGGCCGTGGACATCGCCAACCAAGACGACGGCGCGCGCCTCGGCGATGTGGGAATCGGGGACTTCTGCATCCGTTGTCACGCTCCGAACGCGTGGTACGAGGGTCGGTCGCACTGCGACAACGCGTGGGGCGAGCCCTTCGACGGCTCGTGCATGTCCGGAAACGTGTCCGCCGAGAACAACGACTTCGAGGGCTTGACCTGCCATTTCTGCCATCGTCAGTACGACGCGTCCATCGCGCCGGCCGGTGACTTCTTCGATGCCAACGCGCCCTACGAAGCGAATGGCCAGGTCTATCTCTCGCGCGAAGAAAAACTGATGCGCGGCCCCTACTCCGACGCGAGCCCTCCTGGACGGCACGAATTCGCGGTGTCGATCCTCCACCGCGAGTCGGCTTTCTGTGGCCAGTGCCACAACGTCACCAATCCGGCTCTCAACCGCCGCGACGAGGTGACCGGCGCGGATCTCGGTTACCTCATGCCCGTCGAGCGCACCTACGACGAATGGCGTCAGAGCGATTTCGCGGATCTCGCCTCGGAGAAGTTCGCATCCTGCCAGCGCTGCCACATGCCGCCGCCCGATCTCGACGGCGACGGTGACGTCGATCCCGCGTTCGCCTGCAGTAGTCCACCAGGACCGCGCGGCGAGGACACCGCTCTCGAAGGGCCGATCTGGACGCACGGCTTCCCCGGCGGCGGAAGCTGGATGCTCGAAGTGCTCAAAGGCGAGTACGGCGCGGCCCTCGGCCGCCAGAGCGAGTTCGACGCCGCGATCGCGGGAGCGCGCGCTCTGCTGCAACAGCGCACCGCGTCGATCGGCGTCGAGACGCCGGCTGCCGCCATGGCGGGCGGAGCCTTCGATGCGACCGCGGTCGTCACGAATCTCGCCGGCCACAAACTGCCCACGGGCTATCCCGAGGGCCGCCGCGCGTGGGTCCACCTGCGGGCCGGTCATGACGCCGACGCCGACGGGACGCTCGCCGCGGGCGAAGTCTCGTACGAGAGCGGAGCGTGGAACGCCGCGACGGGCGAACTCTCGCACGTGCCCGAGCCGAAGATCTACGAGATCAAAGTCGGTATCTGGAACTGGAACGGCACCGGACGCTGCGACCTCGTCGACGACGCGACAGGCCGCAAGATGTTCCACTTCGTGCTCAACGACTGCGTCGTCAGCGACACGCGCATTCCGCCCGAAGGGTTCCTGCCGAACGACGAGACCGCGCCTGTCGGCTATGTCTATCCGGAGAATCCCGCGCGGCCGGGGCGCCTCGCGCACTGGGATCGCACGGCCTACAGCGTACCCGTGCCCGCCGGGGCCACGGGCGCGATGCTCGTCGAGGCCCGGCTGCTCTATCAGACGACGTCCGAGGACTTCATCGAATTCCTCGCTCGCGAGAGCGTCTCCACGTGCGACCCGCACGACTCGGGCTGTGATCCCACGCTTGCCGATGCAAGGCCGAATCGCGGCGAGAAAGTCGAAGCGCTTTGGAGCGCTTACGGTCGCTCCGCGCCCGTCACGATCGCCGCCACGCTCGCGAGCGTGCCGATCACCGCCGGTGCCGGGATTCCCGGAGAGGCCGCTGATCCGCGCTTCGCGGCCGAGCAGCTTCTCGTGGAGGCTTACGATCCCGCGACCGGCGACATCACCGTGCGCTTCGGACTCGCCTGCGACTCCAGCGATCACGCGCTCTACTTCGGGCCGCTCGGCGCCGTATCGACCTACGGCTGGGACGGCGCGCTTTGTTCGATCGGCTCCAC
>CAZPJJ010000335.1:0-5006 GCA_964586535.1 uncultured Acidobacteriota bacterium
TATTCGACTGGCTACGGTCGTCAGCGTCTTAGTGGGCAGTGTGGCGCTGCTGTCGGACTGGATGCTACGGATGACCGCTTGGGGCGGCCGAAGACGTAATCGAGATGGAGAAGGGCAGATCGGCATGATCCTGTTTCTGGTAGGAATTGTGTTAGCGATTCTGTCGCCCATTATTGCTACCTTAATTCAGCTGGCCATCTCCAGACGACGTGAATACTCGGTGCGGTCACGTCCGCTGCCGGCCGTTGACCTTATGGGGCTCGCTCCTGCGCGACCCGGTCCCGTGAACCCCGTCAGGCCCGGAAGGGAGCAGCGGTAAGCGGACCACCGGGAGTGCCGCAGGGTCGGCGAGTCCCACCCATCGGGCGCCCGGGGGCTCGGCCCCGGGCGTCCCCTCCTCGGGTGCGAACTCGCGGAAGCGGGAGGTCGTGATGCCAAGGCTGCCACTGGCTCGAGCGTATCGACCTCGCCTCTTCGCCGAAGTGCTCGGTCAGCAGGCTGCCGTGCGTGCACTCGCGGCGGCGGCCGAACGCGGAGACGTCGCTTCGGCCTACATCTTCTCGGGCACGCGCGGCATCGGAAAGACGACCATCGCGCGCATCTTCGCCAAGACGCTCAATTGCGAGCAGGCGCCTGCCTCCGACTGCTGCGGCACATGTTCGTCGTGCGTCGAGATCAGCGAAGGCCGCAGCCTCGATGTCCTCGAATTGGACGCCGCCACGCACACGGGCATCGACGACATCCGCGAGTTGCGCGACGCGGCGCAGTACCCACCGGGCCGGGATCGCTATCGAGTTTTCATTCTCGACGAAGCCCACCAGCTTTCGACGGCGGCGTGGAACGGCTTGCTGAAGATCCTCGAGGAACCGCCGCCTTGGTGCGTCTTCCTCTTTTGCACGACCGAGCCGCACAAGATCCCGCCCACGATCGAATCTCGCGCGCTGCACTTCGCGTTTCGCTCGCCGTCGCCGACGCAGATCCGCGAGCATCTCGCGCGCATCGCCAGCGCAGAGTCGCTCGAAGTCGACGACGACGCACTCGACTTGCTCGTGCGCGCAGCCGACGGCTCGGTCAGGGACGGCCTCTCGGCGCTCGACCAGACACGCGCGCTCGCGGCGGGCCGCCTCACGGCAACGATCGTTCGCGACGCGCTCGGCCTGATCGCCGACGAAGCGATCGTCTCGTACCTGGAAGCGCTCGCGGACGGAGACGCCGCCCGAGCGCTCGGCGTCGTCACGTCGCTCGAGGAAGAGGGCCAGGATCTCCGCACGTTCACCGCAGACATCCTCGCGAGGGTTCGGGACATCCTCGTCTCCCAAGTCGCGAGCATCCCGGGCGCCCCTGATGCTTCCGGTGCCGGCGCACTTGCGTCGCGGTTTCGACTCGAGCATCTGCTCTTCATGGGACGCGTCCTCGACGAAACAGAAACGCGCCTTCGACAAGGGGGGCCGCAGCGGACGCTCCTCGACCTGGCCACCGTGCGCATGACCCAAATCGCCGGATTGGCCGATCTCGGTGCCGTGGCCGCTGCGCTCGCGTCGGGCACTGCCGCGCCGCCTCGCGAGCCCGGCGGTTCCGGCGGCCCGGGGGCCGCGCCGCGTTCGGGGACTCCCTCGGGATCCTCTCCCCCTTCGTCCGGCAGGAGCTTCCGCACCCGTGGTGCCGACGAGGCAGCCGATGCCGGTCCTTCTCGGGCGGGCTCCGTTCCGCTCGCCTCGCCCCCGGTCGCGGCGCCCCCGGCGACCCCCCGCAGACACGACGCGGGCGAGAACCTCCTCGACGCGCTCGTCGCCGCGCTGCCCTCGATTCGCTCCTCGCTGACGGCGTACGTGGCGAGACTCGAAGCCGCTTACCTCGACGAGCGCGGCGTGCTCAAGCTGCGGGCGAGCGGTACCCAGGGAAACGCGGGCTGGCTGGGCCGGCTCCAGACCGAGCAGGCCCGCGAGGCCCTCGGGGAAGCGGTGCTCGCGGCGTGTGGGCGGACCATCGAGGGCATCGCGATAGAATCCTCGTCTCAGATGGCGACCACGAGTGAGCCGGCCGAGCGTGCGCCCTCCCGCGATGCCGTGCTCGAGATGGCCCGCCGAGATCCGCTCGTCCGTAAACTCTTCGATCGTTTCGGCGCGGTGATCGTCGACGGCCAGCCGCTCGAAGCGCCCCCGCCGCCGGAACCTCCCGACGGCCCTGCATTGCCCCGAGGAGAAACCCCGTGAATCCAGCGAAGATGGCCAAGATGCTGCAGAAGGCGCAGCAAATGCAGGCCAAGATGCAAGAAGAGATCGCCGCTCTGCGCGTCGAAGGCAGCGCCGGAGGCGGCGCGGTGCGCGCCACCGTGGACGGATCCAAGAATCTCGTCGCGCTGGCGATCGAACCCGATGTCATCGGCGACGCCGACGCGCAGATGATCTCGGACCTGGTGCTCGCGGCCGTATCCGACGCCCAGCGCCGGGCCGACGAAGAGATCCAGTCGAGGCTCGGTTCGTTGGCCGGCTCGATGGGCCTGCCGCCTGGCCTCGGTTTCTGACGGCGCGGCCGGCACTCCCATCGTGTCGCATCTGCCGCCCGCCCTCGACGCTCTCGTCGCCTGCCTCGTACGCCTGCCGGGCATCGGGCGTCGCTCCGCGCAGCGCATCGCCTTTCATCTCGCGCGCCAGCCCTCGGCGGAGATTCTCGCTCTCGCCGCGACCATCGCCGGCCTTCCCGAGTCCCTTCGTGTGTGCCGGATCTGCGGCAACCTCGCCGGAGGGGAGACCTGCGATCTCTGCGAAGATCCGCGTCGGGAGCAGGGCACGCTCTGCGTCGTCGAGCAGGCCGACAATCTCGCGGCCATCGAGCGGACGGGGGCCTATCGCGGGCTCTACCACGTGTTGGGAGGGGCTATCTCGCCGCTCCGGCAAGTCGGCCCCGACGACCTTCGGATCGAAGCCCTGGTGGCTCGAGTCACGGCCGGTGGCGTCGACGAAGTGATCCTCGCGACGAATCCCACGGTCGAGGGCGAGGCGACGGCACTCTACGTCGCCCGGCTCCTGGCGCCATTCCGCGTGAGGGTCACCCGCCCCGCAACCGGCCTTCCCGTCGGCGGTGACCTCGAATATGTCGACGGCCTGACCCTCACGCGGGCGATCGCCGCTCGCCGGGGAGTTCTCGACGACGATTGAGCCGCCGCGACAAATGTGTCCGAGATCGGCCGGATGCGTTTGCCCGCGGCGGGTACGAGACCTTAGATTCGCCCGCGATCCCGGAAGTCGCAGGGGACAGTCCCGTGTCCCTCTCACGACCGAGATGCGGCGGGAGGTGGGTTTTCGGATGAGCGTCAGCGACTTGATCCTCCACGAGGAGGAGCACCGGAAGATCACGTCCTTGGCAGAACGCCTGCTCCGGGACGCGAACGCGCGCTTCGTGTCACTCATCGACCGCAACGGCCAGCCGATCGCCTGGGCCGGCTCTCTGCCCGACGTCGACCGCACAGCGCTCGCCTCGCTTGCGGCGGGCAACGTCGCGGCGACCGAGGGTCTCGCGCGCATGATCGGCGAGCGTACGTTCTCGTCGATGTACCACGAAGGAGAGAGCGACCACCTCTATTTGTCGTCGATCGGCCCCGTGGGAATCCTCGTCGTCGCCTTCGACGAGCGCTCGTCGTTGGGCCTGGTGCGGCTTCGCGTGCGTCAGATCAGCGGAGACATGGAGAACGTCTTCGAGGACATGCTCACCCGCTCTCGTGCGGGAGTGCGCGACGGCGGCGCTTCGCCGTTCGCGGAGATCACCGACGAAGACATCGACAGCCTGTTCGCGGACGGGTTCTGAGCCGACAACATGCCGTTCATCAACTACGCCCATCGCGAAATCACCTGCAAGCTGGTCTACTACGGGCCCGGATTGGGCGGCAAGACGACCAACCTGCAGTGGATCTACGAGAAGACGAACCCCGAAGCGAAGGGCAAGATGGTCAGCCTCGCCACAGAGGCCGAGCGCACGCTCTTCTTCGACCTCTTGCCGCTCAGCCTCGGCCAGATCCGCGGCTTCAAGATTCGCTTTCAGCTCTACACCGTGCCCGGCCAGATTTTCTACGACGCTTCGCGCCGGTTGATCGTCAAGGGCGCGGACGGCGTCGTCTTCGTCGCGGATTCGCAGCGCGCGCGCCACGACGCAAACATCGAATCGCTCAAGAACCTGGCCGAGAACCTCCGCGAGAACGGCATCGACTTCCAGAGCATTCCTTACGTGCTCCAGCTCAACAAGCGCGATCTCCCCACGGCGATGCCGCGCGAAGAGCTCGAGGCCGCGCTCCGCTTCCGCGGCGAGCCCGTTTTCGAGGCCGTCGCCCCCCAGGGGATCGGCGTCTTCGAGACGCTCAAGAGCCTCGTCAAGCAGGCGCTGGCCCGCCTGCGCTCGGGCGTCCCCGTCGGTTGATCCCCGGGTGCAGGCCCCGGAGGCTCCCAGGACGCCGACCGGGAGGACCCGGAGCCCCCCGCCAATCCTAAGTTTCGCCTGCGAGTTGACGCTCCCCGCGACCCGCGCTAGCATCCCCCGTTCTTCGTCTTGGAGGATCCCTCGTGGAAAGCCAGAATTTCGCGGTCATCGATACCGGTGGCCGGCAGCTTCGCGTGAGCCCTGGCGACATCGTGCCGGTGGACCGCCTCGAAGCCGCCGCCGGAGACACGGTGACCTTCGGTCGCGTCCTCGTGGCGAGCAGCGCCTCGGGGCTCAAGATCGGCACACCGGTCGTCGAAGGTGCCTCGGTGCGCGCCACGGTCATCCGTGAAGAGCGCGGTCCCAAAGTGATCGTGTTCCGCAAGCGCAAGCGCCACACCTTCCGCAAGACCCGTGGCCATCGTCAGAATCACACCCTGGTCAAGATCGACTCGATCGAGGCCTGAGAAGGACTTCGCGCCATGGCTCACAAGAAAGCCGGTGGATCGACTCGCAACGGTCGCGACAGCCGCTCCAAGCGCCTGGGCGTCAAGCGTTACGCTGGCGAACTCGTTCTCGCTGGGAACATCCTCATA
>CAZPJJ010000336.1:0-5003 GCA_964586535.1 uncultured Acidobacteriota bacterium
CGGAAAGACACCGTCGCGAAGTCCCGCCGTGAGCGACGCCTGCAACGCCGGCGGCAACATGTCGGCGTTCTCGAGATAGAGCGTCCCGAGATCCGCCATCGCCAGGCGCCCCGGCTCGTCGACAGGGCGCGCGGGATCGCCGTAGAGCGCGCGGATCACGCGCTCGCGGGAGAGTGCCGTCACCTGCACGTCCAGGAACGAGCCGCGCGGCCGCGGCCCGTGCAGCGTCACCCAGCGCGCGGCAAGGCGGCGCCCCGTCCCCTTCTCGCCGCAGATCAACACGGGACGGCCGTCGGTGGCGTTCGCGAGCGACGCTCTCAGGCGCTCGACGGCCGCGCTGCGCCCGAGAAACTCCGACTCGCGCAGCAACTCGACGCGGAGCGCGCGATTCTGGCGCTCGAGACGCGCGTGTCTGATGGCGTTGTGCGTGACGAGGAGCACGCGTTCGAGCGAGAGGGGCTTCTCGACGAAGTCGTAGGCGCCGAGTTTGGTCGCCCGCACCGCCGTCTCGATCGTGCCGTGCCCCGAGATGATGATCACCGACGCCTGCACGCCACGCTCGCGGAGCACGCGTAACGTCTCGATACCGTCGATGCCCGGCAGCCAGATATCGAGGAAGATCGCGTCGGGCGCCGCGTCGACGGCCTTGTCGATGCCGTCCTCGCCTGTCTCCGCCGTGAGGACCTCGTAGCCCTCGTCCTCGAGAATCTGCGCGAGAGTCAGGCGAATCGCCGGCTCGTCGTCCACCACCAGAATCGTGCCCTTGCGCTCGCCCTCGATCATCGGCTCTCCGTCGTCGGTTCGTCGTGCACCGCACTGCCGGCTTCTCCGGCACGCTGAGCGCCCGTGTCTTCGTCTCGTCCCGCGGCATCGAGCACGGCAGGAAGCTCGATGATAATTCGCGTGCCGCCGCCTGGGTTCTCGGCGGCGCGAATGCGGCCGCCGTGGTCGCTCACGATCTGATGGACGATCGCCAGGCCGAGGCCGGTCCCGCCCGGCCGCCGCGAAAACTCTGGCATGAACATCCGCTCCCGGTCCTCGCGCGCGAGACCCGGGCCGTCGTCGGCGATGTCGATGCGCACGCCTGCCGCTCTGCCGGTCGTTCGCGCGCTCACCTCGATGCGCGCCCGCTCTCCTGCGGCCGCGATCGCATTGTCGAGCAGGTTGATCATGCAACGCCGCATCGATTCGGGATCGATGCGGTGGGCAGGGAGATCGTCCGCCAGCGACTCGACGAATTGGACTCCGGCGTGCGCCGCGCGAAAGAGACCCAGGACCTCGCGGATCGTCTCGCGGACATCTCCTTGGCGAGGTTGCACCTGAGGCATGCGGGCGAAGCGGGAGAATTCGCCGACGAGAGCACGCAGGCTCTCCACCTCGCGCACGATCGTGGCCACGCCGTCCTCGAGCACCTCACCGAAACCGTCGGGAGTGCGCCGGAAGCGCCGCACCATCCGCTCGGCGGCGAGCCTGATCGGCGTGAGCGGGTTCTTGATCTCGTGGGCGACGCGCTGCGCGACTTCACCCCACGCCGCGATGCGCTCGGCGCGCCTGAGCTTCGTGAGATCCTCCAGGACGACGAGCACGCCCTCGCCGCGGGCGGGCAGCGTGAAGCGCTCCGCACGCACGAGGATCGAGACGTCGCGTCCCTCGGGCCGGATCGTGACCTCCGAGACGAGCCTCTCGCTGCTTCCGGTGCCGATCATCGATGCCAGCACGCGGGAGACCTGCTCGCGCTCCTCGCCCAGCACTCGCTCGATGGACTCGCCGAGGTCGATGGCCGCCAACCGCAGGATCTCGCGAGCCGCGCGATTCGCCGTGGAGACGCGTCCCTCGCCATCGAGACTCAGCACGCCCGCGGGGACCGCCTCCAGCAGCGTCTCGATGTAGCGCCGCCTTGCCACGAGATCGCGTCGGTTGCGCTGGATCTCGTCCGCCATGTGGTTGAACGAGATCGCGAGTTGGCCGATCTCGTCGTCGCCGGGATCGCGGACGCGGAACGAGAGATCGCCACGCGCGAGCGCGTCGGTCCCGCGCGCCAGTTGCTGGATCGGCCGCGTGACCTGGCGCGCAAGGAAGAATCCCGCCCAGACGGCGGCGAAGACCACGACGAGCGCAATGAGCGCGAAGAGAGCGTAGTAGAGCCGCTCGACAGGGACACGCCGGTCGCGGAACGCGGCGACCTCGCGATTCGCGGCGGCGAGTTGGCCGAGCAGATCCTCGACGTCTTCCGGAAGAAAAACCGCCGCCCAGACGACACCGATCGTCTCGCCGTCGCGGGCGATCGGCTCGGCCGCCACCGCGCGCCAACCGACGGGCAAACGTTCCGCGAACGAGTCGGGACGCCCGCTCGCCAGGATGCCTTCGATGAATCCCGTGGGCACTCTCGTCAGCTCGGCGTGCCGCACGCCGGCTTGCTCTCCGAGGCGCGCGTTCGCGACGGCAAGCGGGCTCTCTCCACGCAGGGCGAGCCCGACGGCCGCGGCATCGAAGCGCCGCAACGCTCCTTCGAGGCGATCGACGAGTTCGCCTCGCTCGCTGGCACCGAGAGCGGGGCGGGCGCGGGCGCGCAGGTCTTCTCCCAGGCGGATGGCCATGTGTCGCGCGCGGCGCTGCTCTTCCCCGTGAATCCAGGCGGGAAGCCGCGCCGCCTCGCGCAGCGCGGACGCGTTTCCAGGGGCGGCGAGCTGCTCGATGCTCTGCCTCGTGATCGCGATCGCGGCGCCGAAGAGCACGATCGAGGGAACGAAGACGAGTAACAGGAAGGAGAACGCCACCCGCGCCTGCAGCTTCGACCCGAGCACGCCGCCCCGGCGGGCCGCCAGCACGCGGGCCAGGTTGCGCACCGTCATGAAGCCCAGGCCGAGCGCAAGCACGACCATCGTCGCGGCGAGGGTCGCGAGCAGTGTCTTGTCGCTGGCAAGCCGCAAGTCGCCGAGTTTGCCGCGCTGAATGACGTAATAGACGGCGCTCGAGAAGATCAGCGCGATCGCGACCGTGACGATGGCGAGCCGATCGGTGCGAATCCGGCGGAGCTTCGGCATGACCCGCGCCGCTCAGCCGAGCCGGGCGCGGCCCGGTGCCATCGGCATCGCGGGCGGCTGCATGGGACCGCCGGGCGGAGTTTCGAAGAGCCAGGCGCGCCGGTCGGCGAGGAGCGCGTCCGCGAGCCGCCCGTGCAACGCGTGGCCGCTTCTCCAGGCCACGATCCGGCCGCGAATCGGGCAACCGATGAGGGCGAGATCGCCGACGACGTCGAGCAGCTTGTGGCGCACGAACTCGTCGGGGAAGCGCAGCTCGGCGCCCTCGATGCCGTCGTCGCCGATGAGGATCGCGTTGTCGAGGGATCCGCCGAGAGCCAGGCCGAGTTCGCGCAAGCGGTGGACGTCCTCGCGCCGCGCGAAAGTGCGCGCGGGGGCGAGCTTGACCAGGAAGTCCTCCGGCGAGTCGAGGCTCACCGTGAGCTGCTGATAGCCCAGGTGGCGGTGCTCGAAGTCGATCGCGGCGGTCAGCCGAAATCCATCGGCGGGATGCGCTTCGAGGCGCCGGTCGTCATCCCCGACCACGACAGGCTGGGTGACGACGAGTTCGGGACAGAGGGCGTCCTGTTCGACGAGGCCGGCCTCCAAGAACGCGCGCGCAAAGGGCAGCGCGGAGCCGTCGAGGATCGGCACTTCGCTCGAGTCCAGCCGGAGGACCGCGTTGTCGATCCCGAGCGCGTAGAGCGTCGCGAGCAAGTGTTCGGGAGTATCGATCGACGCATCGCCGGCGATCAGGCGGCTGGCGTTCGTCATGGGCGCGCGGAAGTGCTGGAGGGCGGGGACGCGCGCGCCGTCGAGGTCGTCGCGGACGAACACGAGCCCCGACCAGATGGGCGCCGGTTCGGCGACCAGCGAGCACTTCTCGCCGCGATGGAGCCCGATACCGACGAGTTCCACGGGGCCGGCGAGCGTCCGTTGGTTCCGCATGGGCGGCATTGTAGCCCGCGCGGGGCACGGCCCTCCCGCTTCGCCTGCGGTCCGGTCGGCATCGCCGAACTTCCCCAGGCGGCTCTCTCGAGTGCCAGGTTTGCCGAGATCGCTGGGCCGCAGCCGAGTCACCGAAGTGGACCGCGCTTGACCGCCCTTGGTCGCGGACGAACAATACCCGCGATGACGCCGCCGCGCGGCACCGATGATCCGTCTCGGAGGACACTCATGAAAGCGAGCCCGCTGCCCCTGGAGTCCGTGAGCGACGTGTCCGACAAAGTCGCCGGAGCGCTGACGAGCGAACTGGAGCAGGTGCAGGAGCGCGTCCTTGACTCGCTGCGCGACGCTCTCGAGGGCGTCCGCGTTCCCGTTCCCGAGCCAGAGGTCAAGACCCCGGCGCCCCTCGGCCGCGCGTGCACCGGCATTCGCGAGGGCAAAGGACAGGTCGCGGTCCTGCGCAGCCTCCTGGCGGGAGCTTCTTCCCTCGGCGCGCGCGCCGCGCTCTTCGTGCTGCGCTCGGACGCTGCCGAAATGTGGGAATCGAGCGGCTTCGAGGAAGACGAGTCGCGCAACGGGTCGCTGCAAGGCACGCGCATCGATCGCGATCAAGAGTCGGTCGCCGCCGTCGTGATCGATCGCAAGCCCGTTTACATCCGCAACGGCGCCCCCCTGGCGGCGCCTGACTTCGGCCAGGCGCCTCGCTCGGAGTGCTGCGTGCTGCCGATCCGCGTGCAGGATCGCGTCGTCGCCGTCCTCTACTGCGATCGCGCCGACGAAGAATCGGTCCTCGACCGCTCCGGACTCGAGGTGCTGGTCGAGGTGGCCGGCCTCGCCGTCGAACGCCTCGCGCTCGCCAGGGCGCTCGTTCCCGCCGGTACCGGGCGCGCTTCCGGTCCGGTCCCGACGATGAACGCGGCGTCGCGGGCGGCAGTCGCCGCTCCGTCGTCTCCGCAGCCGACGGGTCCCGTCGGCATGCCCTCGGCCCCGACACCCGTGCTCGTCGAAGAGAGCCCTGACGAGGGATTCGAACTCATG
>CAZPJJ010000337.1:0-4976 GCA_964586535.1 uncultured Acidobacteriota bacterium
CGTGGTTAATCAACGATCCGCGCTCGGCCTTTGCCGCACCGTGGCAATCCGTGCGAGCATGCCCGCCATGAGTGCACCTTACGCCGCCACCCACGCATCGCCCCGCCCCGAGATCGACCGCGCCCTCGAACGCCTCACCGCCACGAAGAAGGAGTGGTTGCGGGTCCCGCCCGAAGAACGCGTGAAACTCCTCGCGCGCCTCTCCCGCGGTGTCCTGGCCAACGCCGAGCGCTGGGTCCGGGCGGTCGCCGAGATCGAAGGGCTCGACCTCGACCATCCCGAGTCCGGCGAGGAGTGGCTCGTCGGCCCCTATCTCGTGATGCGCCAGATTCATATTTTGCGGCGCGCGCTGATCGAGATTTCACGCTCCGGCCGGCCGCACGTCCCCGGGCCGATCGCGACTCGCCCCAGCGGCCAGGTCGTGATGCGGGTCTTTCCCGAGACGATCTGGGACAAGCTCTTCTTCCCGGGCATGTCCGCAGAAGTGTGGATGGATCCGCGGGTCACGCTCGACACGGCGTGGCAGCACGCGGGCGCCGCATACCATCCGCCCTTGCCTCCAGCGCGCACCTGCCTGGTGCTCGGCGGCGGCAATGTTTCTTCGATCGGCCCGCTCGACCTGCTCACCAAGCTTTTCGTCGAGAACCAGGTCGTGCTCTACAAGACCCATCCGGTCCACGTCGCGCTCGGCCCGGTCTTCGAGGAAGCCTTCGAACCGCTCATCGAGAAGGGATACCTGCAGATCGTCTACGGCGGCGCCGCGGAGGGCGCGTATCTCTGTGAGCACGCCGCGATCGACGAAATCCACATCACGGGATCGGAGGCGACTTACAACACGATCGTCTTCGGCCCGGGCGAAGAAGGCGCACGGCGGCGCGCGGCCCGGACACCCCTCACCGGTAAGCGGGTCACGGGCGAATTGGGCAACGTCTCACCGGTGATCATCGTGCCCGGACCTTGGTCGAAAGCCGAGCTGCGCTATCAGGCGATCAACATCGTCTCGATGCTGGTCAACAACGCGGGATTCAACTGCAACGCCGGCCGCGTCATCGTGCAGCACGCCGGTTGGGACCAGCGCGAAGCGCTCCTCGACGCGACGCGCCAGGCGTTCTCCGAGGTCAGGACGCGCCGCGCCTACTACCCGGGCGCCCGCGACCGCCATGCTCGCTTTCTCGCGCAGCATCCCCATGCCGAGCAAATCGGCTCGGCCGCGGGCGATGCACTGCCCTGGACGCTCATCCCGCATCTCGATCCCGCCGCGCGGGGCGAGATCTGTTTCGAGGAAGAGGCTTTCTGCGGGCTGATTGCCGAGACGGCGCTCGAAGCCTCCTCGACGAAGGCCTTCCTCGAGCACGCCGCCCTGTTCTGCAACGAGTCGCTGCGCGGGACGCTCAACGCGACGGTGATCGTCCACCCGGCGACGGTGCGCGACCATGACATCCGTCCCGCGTTCGAGCGCTTCCTGGCCGACCTTCGTTACGGCACGATCTGCGTCAATCACTGGGCGTCGCTCGGCTACGCGCTCTGCTCGACGCCATGGGGCGCTTACCCCGGGCACGAGCCCCACGACATTCAGTCCGGGACTGGCTTCGTGCACAACGCGTTCATGCTCAGCGGCGTGCAGAAGACGATCGTGCGCACGCTCTTCCGCGCGTTTCCCAAACCGCCGTGGTTCGTGGATCACAAGACGGCGCACCGGTTGGGCCCCGTCCTCACCGAGTTCGAGGCCCATCCGTCGATCTGGAAACTACCGCGCGTGGCCTGGCTGGCTGCGCGCGCCTAGCCCGAAGACGTCCTTCAGCGCGGCCGCCGGCGCTTGAACGAGCTCTGGCGAGGCGAACGGGGCGAGACAGGCGAGCCAGACGAGCGAGGCGAGCGAGGCGAGCCGGGCTTGTTCTGGCCTTCGGGGCCGCGCGTGAAGCGCCCGCGCTCGACCTTCGCGTCGAGGTCGGCGGTCAGGCCTTCGACACGGCAACGCGGGATCGATGATCCGATCTGGCGCTCGATCGCGCGCACCATCGGCAGATCCGCGCGCGTCGCGAACGAGCACGCCAAGCCGTGACGGCCCGAGCGGCCCGTGCGCCCGACGCGGTGCGTGTAGCCGTCCGGGGTTTGCGGCAGGTCGAAGTTGACGACGTGCGAAACCTGGCTGACGTCGAGTCCGCGCGCGGCGATGTCGGTGGCGACGAGGACATCGTGCCGACCGCTACGGAAGCCTTGCATCGCGCGATCGCGCTGGCCCTGTGACATGTTGCCCTGCAGAGCCACGGCGCGGAATCCCGAGCGATCGAGTTGCTCGGCGAGCCGCTTCGCGCGGTGCTTGGTGCGCGTGAATACGATGCCCGAGACGAAGCCCGGCGCTCGCATCAGGTGCTCGAGGAGCGGCAGCTTGGCCGCGTCGTCGACGCCGTAGAGCGCGTGCTCGATCGTTTCGGCCGGCCTTGAGGGCGCGAGTTCGACGACGTGCGGCGTGCGCAGGAAACGATCAGCGAGCGTGCGGATCTCGGGTGGCATGGTGGCCGAGAAGAGCATCGCGTGGCGCGACGCCGGCGTCATCGCAACGATGCGCGTCACGTCGGGGAGAAATCCCATGTCGAACATGTGATCCGCTTCGTCGATGACGACCGCTTCGACATCGTCGAGGCGGGTCGCGCGGCGGGTGAGCAGGTCGAGCAAGCGACCCGGACAGGCGACGAGCACCTCGGGACGGGCACGCAGGCCCGCGATCTGCGGGCCCAGCGGCACGCCCCCGAAGGCGAGCGAGGTGCGGACGCGCGTGAAGCGCGCGAGGCGATTGATCTCGTCCGCGATCTGGCGCGCCAGCTCGCGGGTGGGGGCCAGGACGAGCACCCGAGGGCCGCGGGCATCGCGTCGCGGTTCGTCGAGCAGGCGCTGGATCAGGGGCAGCGCGAAAGCGGCCGTCTTGCCGGTGCCCGTCGGGGCGAGCCCGAGAATGTCCTGCCGCACGAGGGCGGCGGGGATGGTCTGCAACTGAATGGGACGCGGCTCGGTGAAGCCGATGGCGTCCAGGGCGCGCAGCAGCGCGGGATGCAAGGCGAGTTCGGCGAAGCCGGTGGGCTTCACCAGGAGGGTCTGAGACAAAGTGCAACTCTCTTCTTGGGGACGCGTGCACATGATCCCGGCGCGGGATAGACGGGCGGCGTCTTCCGTCCTTCCCACACAACAGCGATGGCAAGGGATCTTTGTTTGTAGTGGCGCTTCCTGTGAGAACGAGGATCTGTTGTGCGCCACGGACCGATGACATTCGGTCGATGAACGAGCGGACGGTAACAGCTTCGTGCCCTGAGCGCCACTCGGGCTCCGGAGCCACACACTCCGGACAGCCTTGGCGGGCTGCGCTTCGCGTTCGTCCCGGGGTTTCCCCGAAGGCCCCCCGGGGCGCCCCCGAGGCCAAGCCATGGCGAAAGATTTCCAAACAATGCGGGGTTCGACAAACTCCTATTCCTCTGCAAGATACCTCGGGCTTTAGTGAGTAAGGATGGAGGGATCACACATGAGAAATCGCTCGCTCATTGCTCCAGCTCTGCTTCTCTTGCTGACTTCGTTCACCACCTTCGCCCAGGACGTTCCCAAGAACGCGATCCGCGGCGGCATCGCCTACCACATGCCGGATGCTGAGGAGACCGTCGAGATCGACGAGTTCGGCTCGCTCGACATCGACGCCGACGACGCGACCGGCTTCTTCCTCGCTTACGAGGCTCGCTTTTCGAAGCTTCTCGGCATCGAGATCTTCGCCACGCGCGCCGAGCCCGAGTTCGAGGCGATCCTCGACGAGTACGAGGTTCCGGCGAAGGCCGTCACCCAGGCCGGCAAGACCGACGTCGAATTCAACGTCGTGACGGCAGGGCTCAACGTCCACGTCTTCGGCCGCGGCGCGGTCGACCTCTATGTCGCTCCGCTCTTCGGCTACGCCTTCTTCGGCGACACCTTCGAGGACGACATCGTCTACGGCGCTGGCGTGGGCCTCGACGTCGGCTTCGGCAAGCGCGGCCTCGCCTTCACGGCTTCGGTGCGCTACCTGAAGTCCAAGGCCGAGGCCGAGGACGAAGAGAACGTCGAACTCGATCTCGATCCGCTGATCATCTCTGCCGGCTTGGCCTACCGCTTCTGATCTTTGGCCGTCATGACGCGGGGTGGCGCCTCGAGCGTCACCCCGCGTTTTCGTTCGGGCCGAAGACCGCGTGAACGACCCGCCGTCCCACACCGTCCATAACCGCGAAAGTCAATAATCTATGAACCTCGTATTCGTTGACACCGCTCCCGCGTCGACCCTAGCGTGATCTGGGTTCGTGGAAACCCGGAGGGAACAATCTCATGCGCACCAGAGCAATCTTGGTTGTCGTGCTTCTTCTCGTGCTGGGATCCGTGTTGGCGATGGCCCAAGACGTCCCCAGGAACGCGATTCGCGGCGGCATCTCGTACCACATGCCTGACGCGGAGGAAACCGTCGAGATCAACGAACTCGAAGAACTCGACATCGAGGCCGATGACGCCACGGGCTTCTTCCTGGCTTACGAGGCGCGGTTCTCGAAGATGCTCGGCATCGAACTCTTCGTCACGCGCTCTGAATCCGAGTGGACGGGCAGGTACAGCTACTTCAGCACGAAGGCCCCGGAAGCGGTCTTCGAAGAGAAGGAGGACATCGACTTCACCGCCGTAACGCTCGGACTCAACGTCCACGTCTTCGGCCGCGGCGCCGTCGACATCTACGTCGCGCCTCTCGTCGGCTACGCCTTCTTCGGCGAGGATATCGACGACGACATCGTCTACGGCGCGGGCGTCGGCCTCGACGTGGGATTCGGCAAGCGCGGCCTCGCGTTCACCGCGTCGGTGCGCTACCTGAAATCGAAAGCCGAAGCCGAGTCCGACTTCGAGGGCGGCAATCTCGAGATCGACTTCGATCCGCTCATTATCTCGGCGGGCCTCGCCTACCGGTTCTGATTCACACCGTCTCT
>CAZPJJ010000338.1:0-4963 GCA_964586535.1 uncultured Acidobacteriota bacterium
CCGCGTCGGCGCCGACCACGAAGAGGTTTTACGGCAGATCCGTACGACGCTGCGCGCCAACGCATTCTTCGTGAACATCCCGCACGGCCTCGAGGACAAACTCGACGGCGTGCTCGACATCGTCGACGAGCGCTGGATCGTCTTCGACGCAGCCACGCGCGGGCGTGACTTCGAGGAGCGTCCGCTCCCTGAGTCGGCCCGGGACGAGGTGAAGCGGCGCCGCGAGGAACTGATCGCGGGCACTGCCGAGTGCGTCGGCTGGCTCGAGGACCGCTTCCTCGCCGACGAGCCCATCACAGGCGACGACCTGCGCCGCGCCATCCGCGAGGCCACGCTGGCGGGCAAACTCGTCCCCGTGCTCTGCGGGGCGGCCTTGCGCGATCTCGGCGTGCGCCTCGTGCTCGACGCCGTCTGCTCGTATCTGCCGGCTCCGACCGACGTTCCGCCGGCGACCGGCAAGCACCCGGACACCGACGCCGTCGAAAGCCGCGAACCGTCCCCCTCGGCCCCGTTCTCGGCGCTCGTTTTCAAGGTGGTCGCGACGCCCAATACGGACCTCTTTTGGCTCCGCGTCTACTCCGGGACGCTCGGCCGCGAAGACCGCTGCTACAACGTGCGCACGAAGACGCGCCTGCGGCTCCGCCAACTCATGCAGATCCACGCCGACCGCACGGTGCCGCTCGAGCGCTGCGACACTGGCGACATCGTCGCCGTGCCGGCGCTCAAGGACGTCCAGACCGGCGACACGCTCTGCGATCCGGATCATCCGCTGCTCTTCGAAGCGATCTCGTTCCCCGATACGGTCGTCTCGGTGGCCGTCGAGGCGCGCACGGCCGCCGATCGCGATCGCATGCTCGACGTCGTCGCCCGGCTGGCGAAAGAAGACCCGACCTTCCGCTGCCACACCGACGACGAGACGGGTCAGTTGATCCTCTCCGGCATGGGCGAACTGCACCTCGACGTGCTGCGCAACCGCATGCAGCGCGAGTTCCATGTCGACGCGCGCTTCGGGCGTCCGCGCGTTTCCTATCGCGAGACCATCCGTGGGCGCGGCGAGGGTGAGGGGCGCTTCGAGAAGCGTATCGGAGACGCCACCGTCTGGGCCAACGCCCGCGTCGCGATCGAGCCGCGCCACCGCACGCCCGGCGATCGCCTCCTCGCTCCGATCGAGGTCGATCTCGGCACCGCGGCGGCATCGTTCGCCGAGCCCATGGCCGCCGAGATCCGCGACACGCTCGTTTCGGGCTGCTCCGCCGGCTCGGTCGGCTATCCGGTCATCGACGCCCGCGTGACCTTGCTCTCGCTCGAGGTCGGCGAGACGGCCGACCCGCGGCTGCCGATCGGCGCCGCGCTGACGATGGCGCTGCGGCATGCACTCGACAGCGCGGGGACGATGTTGCTCGAGCCGATCATGCGTCTCGAGGTCCGGACGCCCGAAGCTTCGCTCGGCGCCGTGGTGAAGGATCTCTCCTCCCGCCGCGCCGAGATCCGCGAGACCGCCATGCACGGCGACTTGACATTCGTGCGGGGTTTCGCGCCGCTCTCCGAGATGTTCGGTTATTCGACCCAGCTTCGTTCGCTCACGCAGGGACGGGGCAACTTCTCGCTCGAACCTTTCGACTTCAGTCCCGCCCCGGAGCGCGATCACGGCGCTTGACCCGCGGCTTCCGGGGTCTTAGACGCCCGCCACCGTCCGTTCGCCAGCATCTCTCGAGGCGAATCGCGCCGGGAGCGGAGCGCGTCACGGCTTCGCGTCCACGCGGGCTTCCGGACCCTTTGGCGGGTCCGTGGGGCCCGTGTCAGACTCCGAGCAGCGCCATTGACGCGCAAGAGGTCGACATGTCCAGCGACCGTGAACGAGAACCCGGTTCCCCCGAGAAAGATATCGACATGCCGGATGTCGGCGCGGACCTCGAGAACGACTCCGAGACGGGTCCGGACATCTACGGTGTGCTTCCGCTGCGCAACAGCGTGCTCTTTCCGCACGCCGTGATGCCGATCTCGGTCGGCCGGCGCAAGACGCTCAATCTGGTCGAGAATGCGCTCGAAAAAGATCTGCCGATCTGCGTCGTCAGCCAACGCGACGCGCGCGTCGACGAACCCAACGCCACCGACGACCTCTACCTCTACGGCACGGTCGCCAAGATCCTCAAGGCGATCCGCGTCGGCGGCGGCAACATCAACCTCATCATCGAGGGACAAGAGCGCGTGCAGATCGATCGCTTCGTGCAGGAAGAACCCTTCCTCGCGGCGTCGCTCCACACGCTCGAACTCGAAGAAGACGGCGGTCTCGAGATCGACGCGATGGCGCGCAATCTCGTGCTGCAGTTCCGCAAGCTCGTCGAGGTGCACCCCAATCTCTCGGGCGACATCGCCGAGCTGAGCCTTCCCGAGGACGATCCGAACCGCCTCGCCGATCTCGTCGCATCGGTCCTCCCGATTCCCGTCGCCGACAAGATGGAACTGCTGCCCGTCACGTCGCTGCGCCGCCGCCTCGAACTGGTCACGCAGCGCGTCGTCAAAGAGGTGCAGGTCACCGAGCTCGGTTCGCAGATCCAGTCGCGCGTCATGGACGAAGTGGGCAAGACGCAGCGCCAGTTCTATCTGCGCGAGCAGATGAAGGCGATCCAGCGCGAACTCGGCGAAGGCGACGATCGCACGCGCGAGGTCGAGGAGATCCGCCAGAAGGTCAAAGACGCGGCGATGCCCGACGAGGTCCGTGAAGTCGCCGAGCGCGAGCTCGACCGGCTCTCGGCCATGTCGCCCGCGTCCGCCGAGTACACGGTGTCGCGCACCTATCTCGATTGGCTCGTCAATCTCCCGTGGAGCAAGGCCACCGAAGACAAGATCGAGCTCCACGAGACGCGCACGATCCTCGACGAGGACCACTACGACCTCGAGAAAGTCAAGGACCGCATCCTCGAGTACCTCGCGGTGCGCAAGCGCAAGCCGGATCTCAAGGGACCGATCATCTGCTTCGTCGGGCCTCCCGGCACCGGCAAGACGTCCCTCGGCCGCTCGATCGCGCGTGCGATGGGCCGCAAGTTCGTGCGGGTTTCGCTCGGCGGCGTGCGCGACGAAGCCGAGATTCGCGGCCACCGCCGCACCTACGTGGGCGCGCTGCCGGGCCGGATCGTCCAGGGTCTGAAGCGCGCGGGCACCAGAAACCCCGTGTTCGTCCTCGACGAAATCGACAAGCTCGGCGCGGATTTCCGCGGCGACCCCTCGTCCGCGCTCCTCGAAGTGCTCGACCCCGAGCAGAACTTCTCGTTCTCGGATCACTACCTCGAGGTGCCCTTCGACCTCTCGCAGGTGTTCTTCATCTGCACGGCGAACGTGATCGAGACGATCCCCCCGGCGCTTCGCGACCGCATGGAGGTCATCTCGCTCCCCGGTTACACCGAGGAGGAGAAGCTCGAGATCGCGCGCCAACATCTGATTCCGCGCCAGATCAAAGAGAACGGCCTTTCGGACGACGTCGTCGCCATCCACGACGACGCCGTCCGCAAGATCATTGCCGACTACACACGTGAGGCGGGCCTGCGCAACCTCGAACGCGAGGTGGCGAGCCTCTGCCGCAAGATCGCGCGGCGCCTCGTCGAACAAGGCGAGCAGGGTGCCGACCAGGGGCGCATCGAGATCCACACCCCGGAGGTTTCGGAGTTCCTCGGACCCGAGCGTTTCTACCGCGAGATCGCCGAGCGTGCCGATACGCCCGGCGTCGCGATCGGCCTCGCGTACACGCAGGCCGGAGGCGACATCCTCTTCATCGAGGCGAGCAAGATGCCGGGCCGGGGCAAACTCATCATCACCGGCCGGCTCGGCGACGTGATGAAAGAGTCAGCGCAGGCCGCGCTCTCCTGGATTCGCGCCCATGCCGCACGGTTCGGCATCGAGAACGAGGTCTTCGAGAAGGCCGACATCCACGTCCACGTGCCCGCGGGAGCCATCCCCAAGGATGGCCCCTCCGCCGGCGTGACGATCGCGACGAGCCTGCTCTCGCTGCTCACTGGCCGGCCCGTGCGGCCGCTGCTCGCAATGACCGGCGAGGTCACGCTGCGCGGCAAGGTGCTGCCCGTCGGGGGCATCAAGGAAAAGTGTCTCGCGGCGCGCCGCGCGGGAGTCACGGTCGTCGTGCTCCCCACGCACAACGAGAAAGACCTCGTCGACATCCAGCCCGAACTCCGCGAGAACCTCCGCTTCGAGTTCGCGGACGATCTGCACGACGTGATCCGCTACGCCTTCGAGGAAAACATCGAAGTGCCGCTCGCTGCGGCCGAGACCCCGGCCGGGACCGAGTCCGCGACCTGAGGCGAAGGCTTCGGCTCACCACGAGAGCTAGCGCGGCCGGGGGGAGTCCCCCGGCCGCTTTTCGTTCACGCGTCCGCGGTCAAGACGCAGGCGCCGCTTCTGCCTCCGCAGTGGGTTCCGTGACGGCCGGCGGGATTGCCGGAAGCGGAATCGAGACGTGCTCATGGAGCACTTCCCAGGCGCCTCCCTCACGGATGCCGAGCACGCGGGTGAAGCGTCCCTCGACCGAGCCCGGCACGCCCCCTTCCTCGAAGCTCACCCGGAAGCGGCCCCAGAGAGTTCCCAGGTTCTGCTTCATGCGCCAGTGGGTGTCGAAGAACTCGACGTCGGTCACCTTCTTGGCGCCGAGCCAATCGCCCCAGGCGCCCGCGACCGCCTCCTTGCCCTCGCGTTCCATCGCCGGGTAGTAGCCGATCGGCGACGGGCTCGCCGGATAGAGCGCGGCCAGCCGCCCCGCGTCGCCGGACATGAGGATTCCGCGGAACTCGTCCAGGTGTCCCTTGAGCGATTCGAGGTTGGCGGCGGCGGCGTCGTCCCGTTGGCACCCGGCCGTCGCGACGAGCATGACCAGCACGAGCCCGACACTGAGAATGCGGACCATCGGCTCCTCCTTGCGGGGGGAGGCCGCCGGCGGTTCGCGGGCGTCGCGCCC
>CAZPJJ010000339.1:0-4960 GCA_964586535.1 uncultured Acidobacteriota bacterium
AAGCTCTTCTCCGCCGACTACCACATCGGCAAGACGGCCCACGAAGACGTCGAGGAGTACCGCCGGCGCTCGCCCGCCTGGAACGCCGAGAAGCTGCGCACGCCGCTGCTCATTCACACGACGACCAACGACCGCGACGTCAACGTCATCGAAGTCGAACACCTGATCAAGGCGCTGCAGGCCGCGGGGAAGAAATTCGAGCACAAGATCTACCAGGACGCGCCCGGCGGACACAGTTTCAACCGCATGGACGGGACGCTGGCGATCGAGTCGCGCCGCGAGATGTGGGCGTTCCTCCGCAAGCATCTCGGCAACGCGCGCTGACATTCATCAGCGCGCGAGGACTTGGCAGCAGCCCGGCCCTTCGGCGCCATTGGGCAGCGTGGCGATCGCCGAGAAGGGCGTCGGCGGCGTCTCGTCCGACATCGTGTCGCGGCATTCGCGCTCCTCGATGCAGATGCGGACCTTCCCGGCGTCGCCCGCGCCCTCCCAGATCAGCGCGCCCGACTCGTCCCTTGACCCCGCGCCCGTGAAGACCTGCGCGCTCTCCTTCTGCGACTCGGGCGTCTGCAGGACCGCGCGCTCACCGCTGATCTCGAGCGACCAGAAAGGCTCGTTGCCGCGGCAGATCATCCCGATGGCCCCGGGAGGCGGAAGCGTGGGTTCCTGTGTCGGCGCCGCGGAGGTCGCGTCGGGGGTGGGCGTCCCCGCATTCTCGGCCGAAGACGGCCGAGCCGGCGTGTCGGGTGGCGGAGAGCACGAGAGCGCGAGCGCAACGGCGAAGAGCGCGACGGCGATCATAGAGGAGCGCACGACATGTCCCCTTTTGGGATCTGCGAAACGTCTCGCGGCAGTCTAACCCTCCTCCGCTCGTCAACCGAACGCCTTCGCCGTACGTCTTCTCGCGAGACGGCTTCTCGTGGAGGCGCCATGCCCATCCGTCGGTACTTGCTCTTCGTAGGTCTGCTCATCGCGGCCCTCGCCTCGCCGACGCTCGCTGCGGCCGGAACCTGGCGCGAGAACCTCCCCCTCGCGCACGACGGCCTGACACGTTGGTTCCGCGTCTATGAACCCGAGGTTCCCCAGACCCCGCGCCAACCCGTCGTCTTTCTGCTGCATGGCGGCGGCCAAAGCATGCGTGAAGTTACGGTCGGCGTGTTCTCCGAGTGGACCGAGATCGCCGACGAAGAGGGCTTGCTGCTCATCGTCCCCAACGGCATCGACTTCCGCGACGGCAACACTTTCGGAGATCAACAGACCTGGAACGATTGCCGTCAAGATGATGCCGTCGCCGAGACCTTCGCCGATGACGTCGGCTTCGTGGTGGCGCTCATCGAGTGGGCTGCGGTACGCTACGAGATCGATCGCGACCGCATCTACGCGACCGGCGCCTCCAACGGGGGCATGATGAGCTACAGGCTCGCCTTCGAGCTGGGCCATCGCATCGCTGCGATCGCACCTTTCATCGCGAATCTCCCGGCCGTGAGCGAGTGCGACGGTCCCGCGTACCCGATCCCGGTCATGATCGTCAACGGCGACGCCGAGACCTACTACATGCCATGGGAAGGCGGATGCGTCGCCGACGTGACGTGCGGTCGTGGCTCGGTCATTTCGGCAGAAGCGACTCGAGATTTCTGGCTGGCGTTCCTCGGCACGAGCGACGCGCCAAGCGAGACATTCGACTTTCCGGACACTTTCACCGGCGACGGGTCGACAGTGACCCGCTTCCGCTACGACGGCGGCGTGGACGGGACCGAAGTGATCTTTCATCGCGTGCGTGGCGGAGGCCACTCGGCGCCGACGATCGAACACCCCTTCGATCCGCTCACGCTGCTCCTCCTCGGTCTCGGCCGCCAGAACCGCGACATGGAGAGCGCTCGCGAGGTGTGGGCTTTCTTCGAACGCTATACGCTGCGCGGGACCGGTGGCGGCGCAGAGCCCGGCGAGACCGGAACGCTGCGCGTCGATCGCGGCGCCTCGCCAGGCACGCTGCGACTGACATGGGATCCCGATTGCGGGGGCGGTACGCGCTACGGCGTGTATCGCGGAGATCTCTCAGTCGGGCTCGCAAGCCTCGCGCCAGAGCCGGGCCTCTGTTCCTTGGATGCGCTCGTGGCGGATCTGCCCGAGGGACCGCCGCGCGCCGAGTTCTTTCTCGTCGTTCCCAACGACGGCACGAGCGAGGGCGACTTCGGCGCTTCGAGCGCGGGGATGCGACGCGCACCGCCCGGAGCTCGGTGCTTTCCAGCCTCCGTCACCAACGAGTGTGCGCTCGCGGGAGACTGAGACCCGGTTCACGGCGGCCACCCTTTCGTGATATCCATGCCCGTCTTCGAAGCGGCCTCACGATTCGCGGCTCGCCTCGAGAACCGTCGAGGGGAATCACGGTGGAGTGGAAGCGCCTGCTCGTCCCGCGTCTGGACTGGCTGCTCGTCTTCGTCCCGGTTACGGTCGCGCTCGAGTTCCTCGCCCCCGAGAGCCACACACTGATCTTCGGCGGCGCCTGCCTGGCGATCCTGCCGCTCGCGGGGTGGATGGGCCGCGCCACCGAGCACCTCGCCGAGCGCACCGGCGAAGGCATCGGCGGCCTCCTCAACGCCACGTTCGTCAACGCCGCCGAGCTGATCATCGCGTTTTCGGCGATGCGGCGCGGCCTCTTCGACGTCGTCAAGGCATCACTCACCGGATCGATCATCGGCAACATCCTGCTCGTGCTCGGCGCCGCGTTCTTGCTCGGTGGCCTGAAGCACAAGATTCAGAGCTTCAACGCGACCGCCGCGCGCTCGCAGGCCACGATGCTCACGCTCGCGGCGATCGCGCTCATTCTGCCGGCCTTCTTCCATTATCTCGCCGGACCCGACGCCATCGCGCGCGAGCTCGACCTCTCGGTGGAACTCGCGATCGTGCTGCTCGCCGTCTACGCGCTCAGCCTCGTGTTTTCACTGCGCACGCACCGCGGGCTCTTCACGGGCGTCGCGGCCGAAGCGGCGCACGTCGAGACCTCGCACCACGCGCCCTGGAGCGTCGGCCGCTCGATCGGCGTGCTCGCGCTCGCGACCGCGGCCGTCGCGTGGATGAGTGAGATCCTCGTCGGCTCGGTCGAGCCCGCCGCGCATGCGCTCGGCATGAGCGACCTCTTCCTGGGCGTCGTCGTCGTCGCGACGATCGGCAACGCTGCCGAGCACTCGACGGCCGTGCTCGTCGCCATGAAGAACCGGATGGACCTCTCGCTCGGCATCGCCATCGGCAGCAGCGTTCAGATCGCGCTCTTCGTCGCGCCCCTGCTCGTGCTGCTCTCGATCTTCATCGCCCCCGAACCCATGGACCTCGTCTTCACGCCCGCCGAGGTGCTCGCCGTGTTCCTCGCCGTCTTCGTCACGAGCCAGATCGCCGGCGACGGCGAGTCCAACTGGCTCGAGGGCGTCCAACTGCTCGCCGTGTACGCGGTCCTCGCGATCGCTTTCTACCTGCTCCCTGCCTGATGCGGCACGCGAGCAAGGAGGCTTCGATGAGAACGTCCCCCCGTCACCTGCTCTCCCTCGCCGCGATCACCGTCGCGGCGTGCGCTCTCGCCTGCTCGCCGCCCGCCGCTCCCGAGAAGCCCGCGGAGGCCGCGCCGGCTCCGGTCCCCGCCGGACCGGAAGTGCGGCAGGCCGCTTCCTTCGACGGACTCCCGATCGCCTACGAGGTGCGCGGCGCGGGTGAAACCGCCGTCGTCTTCGTGCACTGCTGGTCGTGCGACCGCTCTTTCTGGGACGGGGCCGCCGCCGCTCTCGCCGACCGCTACCGCGTCGTCGCCATCGACCTCGGCGGGCACGGCGCCTCGGGAACCGAGGGCCGCTCGGAGTGGAGCGTGCCCGTCCTCGCGCGCGATGTGGCCGCCGTCGCGGAGGATCTCGGCCTGCAGCGCATGATTCTCGTCGGCCACTCGATGGGCGGACCGACGTCCCTCGTCGCGGCAGCTTCGCTTCCCGGGCGCGTGCTCGGCGTCATCGGCGTCGATACCCTCCAGGACGCTGACTTCGAGTGGAACCCGGAATCATTCGAGCAGTTGAAGGCGAACATGAAAGCGGACTTCCCCGCCGCCTGCGGCCAGATGATCGCAGGCATGTTCCCCGCGACGGCAGATCCGGCGGTGGTCGAGAGCACGCGCGCCCGCATGTGCGACGCGAACCCCCTCGTCGCCACCGCACTCATCGAGGGCTATCCCGCGCTCGACATGCCCGCGCTCTTCCGCGACGCCGGCGTGCCGATCCGCGGCATCAATGCGGCGTTCATTCCCACGTCGGCCGAGAACAACCGCAAGTACGCGCCCGATTTCGACTTCGTCGTGATGGAGGGAGTGGGCCACTTCCCGATGTTCGAGGCGCCGGAAGCGTTCGAGGAGCACCTCGCGCGCTTCGTGGACGAACTCGCGGCGAAGTGACGAGGGATCACTTCGCCGTCAGCGCATGACTTCGCAAAGGCCTTCCCGTCGGCGACACGACGATCTCTTCGCGGACGTCTCCGCCCGGCGTAGCGACCGCCTCGATGACGAAGCGCAGCGTCACGAGCGCACCCTCGTAGCTCCAGGGCGACGAGGGCGCGTCGAGGACGCACTCGCGAGAGCCCGCGCGCTCGACGCTCACGAAGGGCGCCTCGGCGAGGATTTTCACTTCGTCGTGCTCGCCTGCCTTCGAGACGAGGAGCAGACGCACGTCGACGCGTTCGGGGGCTCGCGCCAACGACCAGTCGATGCGGACGCGAATGGGGCGGCCGGGCCTGATCTCGCGTCGATCCGCGATGCGCACTTCGATCACGTTCCGTCCTCCCCGAAGGCAATGCGCAGCGCGAAAGATTCCCTGTGCGTCGAACCTTCGCGCATGACGAGATCGAGGTGGACGTTCCACTCGATCCGCCACTCGTCGCCCTCGCACGAGACCATCGCGTCTTCGGGAATGCGTACGCGGTCGCGGTACGA
>CAZPJJ010000340.1:0-4960 GCA_964586535.1 uncultured Acidobacteriota bacterium
CCGATCCCGGTATCGCGGACGGTCAGGCGGACGTAGTCGCCGGGCGTCACGCCCAGCCTGGCGCCCTCGCGCTCGTCGGCGACCGTCACGCGCTCGGTCAGCGTCGTGAGCGTGCCACCGAGCGGCATTGCGTCGCGCGCGTTGAGCGCGAGGTTGACGAGTACCTGCTCGAGCTGGCCCGCGTCGGCGTGCACCGGCCAGAGGTCGGGATCGAGCAGGCGCTCCTGCACGACGTTCTCGCCGAGAACGCGCGTGAGGAAGCCCGCGGTCTCTTCGATGAGTGCGTTGACGTCGACGGTCTCGAGCGAGAGCACCTGTTGGCGGCTGAAGGCGAGCAGTTTGCGCGTGAGCTGACCGCCGAGGCGTGCGAGGCGGCGGATCTCCTCGACGTCGGCGCGCCCCTGGCTGCCCTCGGGGAAGTGCGCGCCAAGGAGCGAGGCGAAGCCCTCGACACCCATGAGAAGGTTGTTGAAGTCGTGGGCGACGCCACCCGCGATACGGCCGACGGCCTCCATCTTCTGCGAGTGGCGAAGCTGGCCCTCGAGCATGCGCCGCTCGGTGACGTCGTGCAGGAAGCCGCGGTAGCGGATGAGCCTCCCGTGCGCGTCCTTCTCGGCAGTGCAGTTGTCCTGGACGATGATGCGGCGTCCAGTGCGCGTCTTGAGCACGGTCTCGAAGTCAGTCACGAAGCCCTTGCGCTCGAGAGCGCGCACGAGACGCTCGCGGTCGCGGGGATCGACATAGAAGTCGCTCTGGATGTTCGCGGCGAGCATCGCCTCGCGGCTTTCGTACTCGAAGAGCTCGACGCCCGCGGTGTTCACGTCGAGGAGCCGCCCTTCGGGAGACGAGATGTAGATCACGTCCTTCGAGGTCTCGAAGAGCGTGCGGTACTTTTCTTCCGAGGCGCGCAGGGCGGCCTCGGCACGCCGCCGGTTGGTGATGTCGTGATAGGCCGCCAGCACGCCCACCTGGCGGCCGTGCAGCAGCACGGGATAGGCCAGAAGCGAGAGCGGCACGAGCGAGCCATCTTTGCGCCGCCTCTCGACCTCGGCGTGGACGACGCGCCCCTCGAGGCTCTCGCGCGAGAGCCGCGACGACTCCTCCAGCATCTCCCCGGGGACGATCACGTCATTGATCGGCCGCCCGCGCACTTCGTCCGCTTCGTAGCCGAAGATCTGCGTGAAGCAGCGGTTCACATCGACGACGCGGTCGTCGCCGTCGAGGATGACGATGCCGTCGGACGCGGTCTCGAGGGCCTGCTCGAAGTAGGCGCGTTCGCGCTCGAGCTGGGCCGTCGCGCGCGCGCGCTCGATCTCGGCGACGATCTGCGCGCCGAAGGCCTCGAGAACCGCGAGCGTCGGCCGGCCGAGGGCGTCCGGCTCTCCCGTCAGCAGCCCGAGCACGCCGCAAGAGGCCCCCTGCGCATCGACGAGAGCGACGGTGAGGCATGCCGAGACGTGCTCGCGGCGCAGCGCGGCGGCGTGCGCGGAAACGCTGCCGTCAGGGAGGGTCGTCACGGTGACACCGCGGCGCGCCTCGGGTTTGATCACCGTGATCGATGGCAGCAGGCCGCGCACGCGCTCGGTCTCGTCGGGCGGAAACACCGCGCACGGAAGTGCCGGCGCGCCCGGGGCGTGCGGCACGCAGAGGAACGCCGCGAAAGAACCCGTGGCCGCACAGAGATTCTCGAGCATCGCCGCGAAGCGAGCCGGATCCGGGGCGATCTCGCCCTCCGGAACGAGCCTGCGGACGATCTTCTCGAGGGATTCGCGCATCGGCTCCCCGAGCCGTCGCGTTTCCGGGGGCGGTCGCGTTCGGGCGCCCGGCATGCTCGGCCCGGGCGGGACCGTCCCCGCAAAGCGAACGGTTGAGGCGGCATCTTCTCCCGAGGCGGTCCTTCTGCCAACTCTTCGCGGCAACGATGCCGCGACATCGAGATCGCGGCAGAATGGCCGGACCCGGGGCCGCTGCGCCAGGGATCGACGGAGGACCTCCATGGATCTAGAGACCCGCGTCAAGAATTTCCTCGCCGGCTCGCCTTTCGCCGTCGTCGGCGCCACGACCGTGCGCGACAAGTACGGCAACAAGGTCCTGCGCTGCTACATGCAGCACGACTACGAGGTCTTTCCCATCAATCCGAAGAGCGGAATCATCGAGGGATTGACCGCCTACCCGAGCCTCTCGGCGGTGCCGAAGAAGATCCACGGGCTCTCGATCATCACGCCGCCGAAGATCACCGAGGCGGTCGTCGCCGAGGCGCTGCAGCTCGGCATCGAGAACATCTGGATGCAGCCGGGCGCCGAGAGCGACGCGGCGATCCGCGCCGCCGAAGAAGCCGGCGCGAACGTGATCGGCGGCGGGCCCTGCCTGCTCGTGCTCCTCGGATTCCACGAAGAGCACTGAGCAGCAGGAGACCGGCGCTCAGCGCACCAACATCAGGCCCAAGCGGACCTGCGAGGGTCGCTTCACGTCGTAGTCGATGAGGCTCTCGCCCCAGCCGTTGAAGTACTGCAGCAGCACGAACGCCCCCACGTTGCGCGAAATGAGCCGGTCGAGCGGGTAGCTGACGTCGGCCTGGATGCTCCCCGACTTGGCGCGCGTGCCCTTGCGCAGCATCACCTGGGCCTTCCACGAATCGTGCTTGCCCCACGCCGCGACGAAGTCGACGTAGCCGCGGTATTCATCGAGATCGGGGTTGTCCGAGAGCGAATCCACGTAGACGTAGAACTTCGGCGAGATCGTGAAGACGTAGCCGTCGAGGGCGCCGAAGCGCCACGTCGGACGGAAGAACATGATGTTGAGCGAGCGCGAGTCGTCTTCGCCTTGGCCGTTCGACTCGTGCTCGAACCCGAACTGAATGCCGAAGTGCCGCGTCCCGGTGGAGTAGCGCGGGAGGCGGTCCTGCAGATAGAAGAAGCTCGGCCGGTAGCTCGTGTCGCGAAACGGCAGCGACTCATCTTCGATGTCCCAGATCGACGTCTGTGTGTAGCCGAAATACGTGTTCGCGAGCCACGAATGCGCTTCCTTACCCGGACTCACCGAGTAGAAGCGGTACTTGAACGAGATCTGGAATTTCGCGTCGCCTTCTTTGCGCCAGCCGACGGCGAAGAAGAGCGGCTCGTTGAGGCCGAAGCGGCTCGCAAAGCGCTGGATCGGATCGATCGGCCCTGGCGTCTCGACGGCTCCTTCGTCGAGGGCTTCCTGCGCCGCCGCCGGCGCGGCGAGAAGAAGAAGAATCGCCAGCGCCACAGACCATCGTCGTCCCATGATCGACCTCCGCCCTCCCGCGATTCGCGGTGCGCGCGGCGGGACGATAACAAGAACGGCGCGCTCGATCGAGCGCGCCGCTCCGCGAAATGGGTATCGACGGTTCGTGTCAGGACGAGACGAATGTCTCGATGGGCGGGCAGGTGCACATGAGATGGCGGTCGCCGTAGACGTTGTCGATGCGCGCAGAGGGCGGCCAGAACTTGTGCTCGCGCGTGAAGCCCGTCGGGAAGGCCGCCTGCTCGCGTGAGTAAGCGTGCTTCCACTCGGCCGCGGCGATCATCGTCGCGGTGTGCGGGGCGTTCTTGAGCAGGTTGTCCTCGCGGCTCGCGCGGCCCGCTTCGATCTCGCGTGCCTCGTCGCGGATCATGATCATCGCCTCGATGAAGCGGTCGAGTTCGAAGAGCGATTCGGACTCGGTGGGCTCGACCATCAGCGTGCCGGCGACCGGCCAGGACATCGTCGGTGCGTGGAAGCCGTAGTCCATCAGGCGCTTGGCGATGTCCTCGGCTTCGACGTCGGCCGTGGCCTTGAGCGGACGCACGTCGAGGATGCACTCGTGGGCGACGAGCCCCGCGTGCCCGCGATAGAGCACGTCGAAGTGGCCCTCGAGACGCTTGGCGATGTAGTTCGCATTGAGGATCGCGATTTTCGTCGCGTAGGTCAGCCCCTCGCCGCCCATCATCGCGATGTAGGCGTAGGGAATGGGCAGGATCGCGGGCGATCCCCACGGCGCGCCCGAGACGGGACCGATCGCCTGGGCGCCGCCCGTGGCGACGAGCGGATGGCCGGGCAGGAAGGGCGCGAGGTGGCTCTTCACGCCGATCGGCCCGACGCCCGGGCCGCCGCCGCCGTGCGGAATGCAGAACGTCTTGTGCAGGTTGAGATGGCAGACGTCGGCGCCGATCTCGCCCGGACGGCTGAGGCCGACCATCGCGTTCATGTTGGCGCCGTCGAGATAGACCTGCCCGCCGTTCTCGTGAACGACGCGGCACACCTCGACGATCGTGTCCTCGAAGACGCCGTGCGTCGATGGGTAGGTGACCATGAGCGCGGCGAGCTCGTCGCGGTGCTTCTCGGCCTTCGCGCGCAGCTCGGCGAGATCGATGTTGCCGTGCGCGTCGCAGCCGATGACGACGACGTCCATCCCCGCCATGACGGCGCTGGCGGGATTGGTGCCGTGCGCGGACGACGGGATCAGGCAGACGTGCCGGTGGCCCTGGCCGCGCGCCTGGTGATAGGCGCGGATGACGAGCAGGCCGGTGTACTCGCCTTGCGCGCCCGCATTGGGCTGCAGCGAGACGGCGTCGAAGCCCGTGATCTCGGCGAGCCAGGTCTCGAGGCGCGCGAAGAGCTGCTGGTAGCCCTCCGCCTGCTCGGGCGGCGCGAAGGGATGCAGGCCGGCGAACTCGGGCCACGTGATGGGTATCATCTCGGCCGCGGCGTTGAGCTTCATCGTGCACGAGCCGAGCGGAATCATCGCGGTCGCGAGCGAGAGATCGCGCGACTGCAAGCGCGCCATGTAGCGCATGAGCTCGGTCTCGGAGCGGTAGCGGTGGAAGACCGGGTGCGTCATGAACGCGCTCTCGCGCGCGAAGGGCGCGGGCACGTGCCCCGAGACCGCCTGCGCGCGTTCTTCGAGGCGCAGCGTGGCGGGGTTGCCGCCGAAGGCCTCGTGGAGCGCCGCGAGGTC
>CAZPJJ010000341.1:0-4956 GCA_964586535.1 uncultured Acidobacteriota bacterium
GGAACCTACGTCCGCATGCGGACGCTCTCGCCAACAATCTTCCGGGCACCGTGGGTAGACTGCGCGTTGGACGAAGCACGGAGGTGTGCCCATGGAAGTCCTCGACGCCCGCCAAATAGCCCTCGCCGACCGCCACGCCATTGATCACATGCACATCCCCGGTCTCATCCTGATGGAGAACGCCGGCCTTCGTGCCGTCGACGTCATGGCCGACGAGATCGACGGCTTCGCGGAGGCGCCCGTGTTTGTGCTCTGCGGGCGCGGCAACAATGGTGGGGACGGCTTCGTCGTCGCACGTCACCTGGCGCGACTGGGCCTCGGCCCCCGCGTCGCGCTGGTAGGGGCGACGCTCGACGAGCTTCGAGGCGATGCAGCCACGATGGCGGGCGCTTGGAGGGGCGCGGGTGGTGAAGTCGCGGTCGCGAGGGACGAGCCGTCTTGGTCCGCGATCGCGGACGAGATCGGCCCCGATGCCATCGTTGTCGACGCGCTCTTCGGGACCGGTCTCTCGAGACCACTCGAAGGGCTCGCCGCCCGCGTCGTCTTCGACGTCAATCGCAGCGGCGCCTTCGTCGTCTCCATCGATGTCCCTTCGGGATTGCTCTGCTCGGAGGCGCGCGTCCCAGGGCCGGCGATCGCGGCCGATCTCACGATCACTTTCGCCCGGCCGAAGCCGGCACTGCTGCTGCCGCCCGCGGAAGAGCTCTGCGGCACGGTCGTCGTCGTCGACATTGGTATCCCCGACCTCGCGATCCACGTCGCGGAGCCGAAATTGCATTGGGTCACGGCCGAAGACGCTGCCGTCCTGCTTCCGGAACGGGATCCGTCGAGCCACAAGGGGGACTACGGCCATGTCCTCGTCGTCGCGGGCAGCGTCGGTAAGGGCGGAGCGGCGGCGCTCGCGGGAGTCGGCGCCCTGACCATAGGTGCGGGGCTGGTGACCGTCGCCGCGCCCGCGCCGGCCCGGGCCGAGATCGCCTCGTTCGCACCGGAGATCATGACCGCTCCACTGCCGGCGGGGCGCAGCGGCGCGCTGGCCAAGGGCGCCTCGACCGCAGCGCTCGCCCTCGCCGCCACACGCTCGGTCCTCGCGGTGGGTCCAGGTTTGGGCGCGGCGACTCCCGCGGAAGTGCGGCGGATCGTGCGAGAAGCGCGCGTGCCCGTGGTGCTCGATGCGGACGGTCTGAATGTCTTCGTTGGAGCCGAGCGCAAGACGCTGGCGAAGCGACGCGCACCGCTCGTCGTGACACCGCATCCAGGGGAAGCGGCGCGCTTGATGGGTGTCGACACGGAGGCGATTCAGGAGGACCGCGTGGGATGGGCGCGTCGCATCGCGGCCGAAATGCGCGCGGTGTGCGTGCTGAAGGGCTATCGCACCATCGTCGCGGATGCCGAGGGCCACGCGTTCATCAACCCGACTGGCAATCCAGGCATGGCCTCGGGCGGCATGGGGGACGTGCTCACGGGAATGATCGCCGGGTTGCTCGCGCAGGAGATCGATCCTCTCGAGGCGTCGATCCTGGCCGTCTATCTGCACGGGCTCGCGGCGGATTTGGCCTGCGTCGACGATCACAGTCCGCTGAGTCTGACCGCCACGGCCGTCTTGGCCGCTCTCCCCGCCGCCCTCCGCGGGCTCGAAGGGGACGACGAGGAGGACGACGAGGCGTGAGCGGCAGGCGCGGACTGGACTTCGAGACCTGCCGGACGGCGGCCCAGACGGAGCGCTTCGCGGAGCGCTTCGCGCAGCGTCTATCGGGCGGCGAGATCCTCTCGCTCGAAGGGACGCTGGGAATGGGCAAGACGGTCTTCGTGCGAGGTCTCGCGCGCGCTCTCGGCCACGATCCCGACACGATCACATCGCCATCGTTCGTGCTCGCGATCGAGCACCTGGACGGCGATGTGCCGCTCCTGCACGTCGATCTCTACAGGCTGGCGGAGGGGTCGGGCCTCGACGACCTCGGCATCGAAGAAGCGGCGGCGGCGGGTTTCGTCGTTGCCGTCGAATGGGGCGAGCGGCTGCCGCCGGCCCTGCGCCGCGCCGCGTGGCGAATCGTCCTCGCGAGCGCCGTGGAGCCGAGCGCCCGGGCAATCACGATCGTCCCGCCGGCACAGGGCGACGCTACTCGAGCCGGTAGTTCGGCGCTTCCTTCGTGATGATGACGTCGTGGGCGTGGGATTCGCGCAGCCCCGCTGGAGTGATGCGCACGAAGCGCGCCTTCTCTTGAAGATCGCGAATGTCGGTGGCGCCGACGTAGCCCATGCCGGAGCGCAATCCGCCGACCAACTGGTAGACGAGGTCCTTGAGGCGGCCTTTGTAGGGGACGCGCCCTTCGATGCCTTCGGGGACGAGTTTGTTGGCGTCGTGTTGGTCGTCCTGGCCGTAGCGGTCGCGAGAGCCTTGGCGCATCGCCGCCAGGGAGCCCATGCCCCGGTACTCTTTGAACGTACGCCCTTGGAAGAGCACGGTCTCGCCGGGAGACTCTTCGGTGCCCGCGAAGAGCGAGCCGATCATGACGGAATCGGCTCCCGCCGCGAGCGCCTTCACGAGGTCGCCTGAGTACTTGATGCCGCCGTCGGCGATGACGGGAACGCCGCGAGAGCGGCAGGCGCGCGAGGCCTCCATGACGGCGGTCAACTGCGGTACTCCAACGCCGCTGATGACGCGGGTCGTGCAGATGCTGCCGGGGCCGATCCCGACTTTGACGGCGTCGACGCCGCGCTCGACGAGCGCGCGCGCGCCCGCCTCGGTTCCGACGTTGCCGGCAACGATGTCGAGTTCGGGATGGCGCTCGCGCAGGCGATCGACCATGTCGAGCACGCGACGGGAGTGGCCGTGGGCGGTATCGACGACGACGAGATCGACGCCGGCGTCGACGAGGGCGTCGCAGCGATCGATGGTGTCGGGCCCGGTCCCGAGCGCCGCGCCGACGAGCAGGCGCCCATGCCCATCCTTGGCGGCGTGCGGGTACTCGATGCGCTTCTGGATGTCCTTGAAGGTGATGAGTCCCTTGAGGTGATAGTGATCGTCGACGACAAGGAGTTTCTCGATGCGGTGCTCGTGCAGGAGTTGCTGCGCGCGCACCAGATCGGTGCCCTCCGGGACGGTCACGAGGTTCTCGTGGGTCATGTAGACGGAGATGGGGGCGTCGGGGTTGTCGCAGAAGCGCAGGTCACGGTTGGTGAGTATGCCGACGAGGCGATGCTCCGCGTCCGTGATCGGCACGCCGGAGATCCGGTAGTGCGACATCAGGTCGAGCGCTTCGCGGACGGGACGGTCGGCCGTCATCGTGATCGGATCGACGATCATCCCCGACTCGGAGCGTTTCACCTTGTCGACTTCCATGGCCTGGTCGTCGATCGAAAGGTTGCGGTGGAGGATGCCGATTCCGCCCTGCTGGGCCATCGCGATCGCGAGGCGCGCCTCGGTGACGGTGTCCATGGCCGCCGAGAGCAGCGGAATCTGCAGGGTCAACCGCCGCGTGAGGCGGGTCCCCGTGTCGACCTCGCTCGGCAGTACCTCCGAGTAGGCCGGAAGGAGCATCACGTCGTCGAAAGTGAGTCCGAGCGTGATCCGGTCGTCGCTCATCCTTGGCCTCGGGACGGCCGCACGCCACGAGGGCGGGCCGGAAAGGCGGGGATTTTAACCCGGATCGCCGCAAGGGGACGACGCCCTGTTGCCGGTCGCAAAGTCGGGGGCATCGGGACGCGGCCAGCCGGCGCCGCGTCTCGCGGGGAAGTCGGGCTCAGGATCCAGCGCCGCAGCACTTCTTGTACTTCTTGCCGGATCCGCAGGGGCAAGGGTCGTTGCGGCCGACCCGCTGGGCCTCGGTCTTCTTGATCGTCTGCGCGGCCTTCGCCTCGGCACCGGCGCGCGCGGCAGACGCGGCGCGGAAGATGCGCTCGCGCTCCTGGCGCTGGCGCTCTTCCTGCTCGCGGCGGTCCTGCTCGGTCATGGGCTCGAGCAACATGAGGTAGCGGACGATCTCTTCCTGAACGCGCGCGGTCATTTCCTCGAAGAGGGTGTAGGCGTCGCGTTTGTACTCGACGAGAGGATCCTTCTGGGCGTAGGCGCGCAGACCGACGCCCTCGCGCAGGTGATCGAGCGAGAGCAGGTGGTCCTTCCACTGGTTGTCCATCACGCGGAGGATCACGTAACGCTCGTAGCGACGCATGAGTTCGTCGCCGACGCGCCTCTCTTTGTCTTCGTAGCGCTCGAGGATGCGCGCCCAGAGTTTCTCGCGCACGTCCTCGGGCGGACCGTCGAGTGCGATCCCCTCGCTGTCGGGATCGAAGCCGAAGATGTGCAGTACCTGCGCGCGCAGTTCGTCCGGCGCTTTCTGATCGATGTCTTCGACGGCGAGGAAATCCTCGACGAGCGCGGCGACGAACTCCTCGGCGCGGCCGAGCACGTACTCGCGAGTCCCCTCGCCTTCGAGCATCTCGCGCCGCAGCCCGTAGACGGCCTGCCGCTGCTTGTTGGGCACGTCGTCGTACTCGAGAAGCCGCTTGCGGATCTCGAAGTTTTGCGCTTCGACCTGCTTCTGCGCGCGCTCGATGGCGCGCGAGACGAGTTTGGACTCGATGGGCATGTCGTCCGCTTCTTTGAGCGCGAGCTGCATCAAATTCGTCGCGAAGCGGCGCATGAGATCGTCTTCGAGCGAGAGATAGAAACGCGAGGATCCGGGATCGCCTTGGCGTCCGGCGCGGCCGCGCAGCTGATTGTCGATGCGGCGCGCCTCGTGGCGCTCGGTCCCGATGATGTGCAGGCCTCCGAGCTTGATGACCTCGTCGTGCTCGCGGGCGCAGATCTCGCGCGCCTCCTCGAGAGCGAGTTCTCGCGCGCCTTCCTCGGCGTCGTCCCAACCCTGCCCCGTGCGCTCGAAAAGGAGCTGGCGAGCGAGCATCGTCGCGTTGCCGCCGAGCAGGATGTCGGTGCCGCGGCCGGCCATGTTCGTG
>CAZPJJ010000342.1:0-4955 GCA_964586535.1 uncultured Acidobacteriota bacterium
GGGGCTATAGCTACATGGAGCGCGCGCTCAAGGACGGCCGCGAGGCCGCGGCGCGGCTCGTCCGCGAGCCGGTGAGATGAGCGGCGAGCTGCGCGTCTGCCATCTCATCACCCAGCTCGAGCTGGGGGGCGCGCAGCAGAACACGCTCTACACGGTGGGCCATCTCGACCGCGCGGCGTTCGCGCCGTCGCTCATCGCGGGCCCCGGCGGGATCCTCGACGACGACGCGCGCGCGCTCAATGGCGTCGTCTTCGAGACTTGCCCGTGGCTCGCGCGGCCCGTCGATCCGTGGCGCGACGTGCGCGCGCTCGCCGACCTCATCGCGCGCCTGCGCCGTCTCGCGCCTCACGTGGTGCACACGCATTCGTCGAAGGCGGGGATCCTCGGGCGCGTCGCCGCGGCGATCGCGGGCGTTCCCGTGATCGTGCACACGGTGCATGGCTGGGGCTTCACGCCGAATCAATCGCCGGCGGTGCGGCGCGCGTTCGTACTGGCCGAGCGCGCCGTCACCGGGCTCACCGATCAGCTCGTCGCCGTCTCGCGCGCGAACGCGCGGCTCGGCGAGCAGGAGCGCGTCGCACCGGCATCGAGCTTCGCGATCATCCACTCGGGGATCGAGCTCGCGCGCTTTCGCCAGGTGGGCCTCGGGCGCGCGCTGCGCGCGCAGCTCGGCCTCGCCGCGGGCACACCGCTCGTCGGCATGGTCGCCTGCCTCAAGCCGCAGAAGGCACCGGACGACTTCGTGCGCGTCGCCGCCCTGGTCGCCGCGGAGCGGCCCGATGCGCGCTTCGTCGTCGCGGGCGATGGCGAGGAGCGGCCCGCGCTCCTTGCGCTGATCCGGGAGCACGGGCTCGGCGAGCGCGTGACGCTGCTCGGCTGGCGGCGCGACACCGAGGAAGTCATCGGGGCGCTCGACGTGCTCGTCCTGACCTCGCTCCACGAGGGCCTGCCGCGAGTCGTTCCCGAGGCGATGGCGGCGGGCAAGCCGGTCGTCGCCACGGCGGTGGACGGCACGCCCGAGGCCGTCGTGCCCGGCGAAACGGGATACCTGCGCGCGCCGCGCGACGTGACCGGCATGGCCGAAGACGTGCTCGCGCTCCTTGCCGACGAGCCGCTCCGCGTGCGCATGGGCCTGCGTGCGAACCGGCTCGTGTTGCCCTGGGACATCGACGAGATGGTGCGTGCCCAAGAGCGCCTCTACACCGGCCTCGCAGAGCGGCGCGGGCTCCCGCTTACTTCGCGACATTTCGATTTGGTCCGCGAGGCTCCGGCTTGACACGGCCGGGCCGGACGAATATTCCTCCCCCTGTATGAACACCAGCACCGAGACCGGTGCGCCGCTTCAATACCGCGGCGTCACCAAGCGCTACCAGACTCACTTCTGGCAGAAGCCGACGGTCTCGCTGGACGAATTGACGCTCGCGCTGAAGCCCGGCGAGATCCTCGGCATCCTCGGCCCGAACGGCGCCGGCAAGACGACGACGATCAAGCTGGGCCTCGGGCTCATCTTTCCCGACGCGGGCGAGGTGCGCCTCATGGGCGCCGCCGCCGCGGATCCGCGCGCGCGCCGTCGCGTGGGCTATCTGCCCGAGAGCCCGTACTTCCCCGACGACCTCACAGGGCGCGAGCTGGTCGAGTTCGCCGGACAGATCTACGGGCTGGACGCCGCGACCCGCCGGAGACGTGCGCAGGATCTACTCGAGCGCGTGGGCATCGCGCACGCCGCCGACCGGCCGTTGCGCAAGTACTCCAAGGGCATGGTGCAGCGCGCGGGCATGGCGCGCGCGCTCGTCGCCGATCCCGAGTTCGTGATCCTCGACGAGCCGATGAGCGGCTTGGATCCGATCGGCCGGCGCGACTTCCGCGACCTCATCCTCTCGCTCAGGGAGGCGGGGCGCACGGTACTCTTCGCTTCGCACGTGCTCTCGGACGCCGAGATGCTCTGCGACCGCGTGGCGATCTTCGATCGCGGCCGCCTCAAGGGCGAGCGCGAGCTTTCGCAGCTCGCGAGCGAGCGCCGCATCCTGCACTGGGAGCTCGAAGTCGAGGGCACGGCGTCGGTCGCGGGCGGGACGCTGCTCTCGCAGCGCGGGCCGCGCGCGCTGCTGCGCTTTCCGGCCGAGAGCACCTTCGATTCGATTCTCGCGGCGGTGCGCGCGGCGGGCGGCTCGCCGCTGCGCCTCGAGCCGCGGCGCGAGACGCTCGAACATCTCTTCATGCGCACGCTCGGACGCGAGGAGGGCGCGTCATGAGCCGCGTCTTCGCCATCGCGCGCGCGACCTTCGCCGAGGCGCTGCGTCATCGCGTGCTCTACCTGCTGCTCGTCTTCGCGCTCGTGCTGATGGTCTTCTCGCGCTTCCTCTCGATGCTCACGGTCGGCGAGGACGACAAGATCATCATGGATGTCGGCATGAGCGCGATCAACGTGCTCGGCCTGCTCGTCGCGCTCTTCGTCGGCGTGGGGATCATCTTCAAGGAGATGGAAAAGCGCACCGTCCAGGTGATGCTCTCGATGCCCGTCGCACGCCACGAGTACCTGCTCGGCAAGTTCTTCGGCCTGGCGGGAGCGATCAGCCTCAACACGCTCGTCATGGCGCTCGCGCTCTTCGGCATGCTCGCGCTGCGCGGGGCCTTCGACGCGGCGCTGATCGCCGCCGTGTTCATGCTCTGGATCGAGCTCGTGTTCATCACCGCGGCGGCGGTGTTCTTCTCGTCGTTCTCGACGCCGATCTTCGCGGCGCTCTTCACGGCCTCGATCTACATCGTCGGCCACCTCGCGTGGTCGCTCGAACTGCTCGAAAAGAAGATCCCCGAGGGAGCGGACGCCGCGCGGTTCGTCGTGCGCATCGTCTACTACGTGCTGCCCGATCTCGAATATGGCGACATCCGCGCGCACGCCGTGCACGGCCTGCCGATCCCCTGGGACCGCGTCGTCTTCGCGACGGTCTGGGAGCTGGGCTACGCCGCGCTGCTCCTGACCATCGCCTGCCTGGCATTCCGCCGCAGGGATCTCGTCTGATGCGCCGCGCAGCGCTCGTGCTCTTTCTCGTCGCCCTCGTCGCGGGACTCGGGCTCACGCGGGTGCGGCTCGAGGCCATCCCCGGCGAGCGCGTTCCCGCGGAGCTTCTCTACCTGCCGGAAGGACCCTACCTGCGCGCGCTCGCGCTGGGCCACGAAGAGACGCTCGCGGATCTGATCTACATCTGGGCGATCCAGTACTACTCGAACTTCGATGACGCGACGCTGCGCTTCCAGTACCTCGAGAAGGTCTTCGGCGACGCGATCGCCGAGCTCGATCCGCTCTTCGACGAGGTCTTTCTCGTCGGCGCGATGATCATGTCGATCGAGGCGCGCGAGCCCGACATGGCGCTGCGGCTCTACGACAAAGGGCTCGAGCACAATCCCGAAGCTTGGCAGCTCGCCTACTGGGCCGGCTGGGAGTGCTATCTCGCGCGCCGCTACGAGTGCGCCCGCGACTACTGGGCCCGCGCCGTCGAGATGCCCGAGGCGCCGTCGCAGCTCATGCGCTTGACGGCCGCGGCGCTCGCGAAGCAGGGCGATCTGCACGCGGCGCTCGCGCGCTACCAGGCGCTCTACGAGAACCCGCCCGACGAGAAGACCAAGTACGTCGCCGAGCGCTGGGTGCGGCGCCTGCAGAACGAGATCGGCATCCAAACGCTCGAGACGGCTCTCGACCGCTACCGCGAGCGCGAAGGGCGCTGTCCGCCCACGCTCGAGAATCTGTTGCGGACGGGAGATCTCGCGGCGATGCCCCAATCCTTCGACGAAGGAGCCTTCACCTACGATCCGGCTGCGTGCCGCGTGTCGTCGCCGCGCGGTTCTTCCGTCGGCCGGGGAGACTCGTGAGCGCCGAGCGACTTCTGTTTTGGGAGGCCGTCGCCGGCGCGCTGATCTTCGGCTCGCTCATCGGCTCGTTCCTCAACGTCTGCATCTATCGTGTGCCGTTGGGGCTTTCGGTCGTGACACCGCGCTCGCGCTGCCCCTCCTGCGGCACGCCGATCGCGTGGTACGACAACATCCCCGTGCTCTCGTGGCTCGTGCTCCGCGGACGCTGCCGGGCATGCGGCTCGTCGATCTCGCTCCGCTATCCCTTCGTCGAACTGCTCAACGCGCTGGTCTGGCTCGCCGCCGTTCTGCGCTACGGACCGACGCCGCTCGCCGTGCTCGTGATGGTCTTCGGCTCGGCGTGCATCGTGCTCTTTTTCACCGATTGGGATCACAAGCTCTTGCCCGACCGCATCACGCTGCCGCTCGCCGTGATCGGGCTCGTGACCAGCCCCTGGAACCCGCTTCTCGACTTCGCTCCGGGCGCGCTCGGCGCGGGGACGCCGCTGGCGCGCCTCGGCGCGTCGGCGCTCGGCGCCGTCGTCGGCTACGGGCTCTTCTTCACGCTCGTGCTCGCGTGGCGCGTGCTCTTCGCGCGCGACGCGATGGGTGGCGGCGACCTGAAGATGATGCTCGGCGTCGGCGCGTTCCTCGGCATCTCGGGCGTCGGCACGACGGTCCTGCTCGCGTCCTTCCTCGGCACCGGGCTCAGCATTCCCTTCTTGCTCTTCCGCCGCTGGTCGATGACGCGCGAGCTTCCCTTCGGCTGTTTTCTCGCGCCCGCCGCGCTCTTCTCGGCGTTCTACGGGCGCGAGATCGTCACCTGGTATCTCGGCTTCCTCGTCTACTAGGCCGGGACTCTTGTCGGGACGGGACTCATCGCACCGCGTTCTGTTTGGGTGACGGATTCGTCGCATCCGTGGATTGGTAGGGACGCGATTCATGGCACCGCGGTCCGTGTGGGTGCGCGATTCATGGCACCGCGGTCCGTGTGGGTGTGCGATTCATGGCACCGCGGTCCGTGTGGGTGCGCGATCTGTCGCGTTCGTGGATTGGTAGGGGCGCGATTCATCGCGCCCGGATCGCCGGCGCAGCCGGCGACCTGGCCT
>CAZPJJ010000343.1:0-4936 GCA_964586535.1 uncultured Acidobacteriota bacterium
AGCGCATCGAGTGGCGCCCGTACGAAGAGCGCTCTCGGTGCATCGAATGGTGCGCGGCGATCAGGGCGCGATGCATGGCGCCGCAGTCCGCGTAGGGGCGCCATTCATTGCGCCGCATTCCGCGTAGGGGCGCGATTTATCGCGCCCGGATCGCCGCCGCAGGCGGCGACAGGTCGTTTCATCCGCGATTCGCGTGGGGTGCGACGCCGAAGAAGGGTCGCCGCCTACGGCGGCGATCCGGTCGCCATAAATGGCGCCCCTACCAGAGCGGTACCAGCGCATCGAGTGGCGCCCGTACGAAGAGCGCTCTCGGTGCATCGAATGGTGCGCCGCGCGATGGTCGCGATTCATCGCGCCCTTTGTCCCGACGGTCGCGCGACACTTCGCACCGCTACGGGGCAAAGGGGTCAAGAGGATCGCACTCGGTGGCGCGGGTGCCGCCGCGGGCAGCGATGTTCGAGACTGTGATGCCTCCCGCGAAGTGCGAGCCCACGAGTGCGCACTCGCCGCCGATCGCGAGATCGGCGAGGCGTGTCGGCGAGGCGATGACGCTGTACTCCACCGTCATCGTGCCGCCGACTTTGGCGCCGCTCACGACGAGCCCACCCGGTGTGTCGATCGCGCGCAGGGACAAGCTCCCGCGCACATCGATATCCGTCACGGCAATCGTCTCCGGCGATCGCGAACCCGCGATGACGAGATCGCGCTCGAAGCTGCCCGCGACAGCGATCCCCTCGGCTGCTTCCAAGCCCGAAAGCGCGGCATCGCCCGCGACGCGCAGCTTCGCGATGTCGATCACGCCCTCGGCGCGGATGGTCGTCAGCGCGAGATCGCCCGCGAGCGCGACATCGTCGAGGTGCACGTCGCCCGCGCTGACGACGTCGCGGACCGTCAGCGAGTCGCCGCGGTCGAGCGCGAGATCGAGCGCTCCCACCCGCACGCCTTCGATCACGACGGCCTGCTCGGCTTCCACGCCCTGTAGCGAAAACGTCCCCGCGATCTCGACATCGCGAATCTCGCACGCACCCTCGAGCAGCGCCTCATCGAACGCGGCGAGCGCGCCGACGCTCACGCCGTCGAGCAGCGTGGCCCCTCGAATCCGCGCACCGCCGAGGACGAGCGCCCCGCGCACGTCGACGCGGGCGAATCGGACGCCAACCTCGATGCGCGCCTCTTCGAGCGAGACGTCGGAGAGGAATGTCACGCCTTCCACATCGACGCCCTTCGCGAGGCGCACGCATTCCAGCCCGAGCGGGCCGCGCACCTCACAATCCTTCGCCCCCGCGGGCGGCGCACCCGCGCTCTCGCCGCAGAGCAGCGCGCGGTCGAGCGGTGTCTCGAGGATCGCGCCGACGGGCAGTACCAACCCCCCGGTCTGCGTGACGATCTCTCTCGCGCGAAGGGCGTCGATGCGCTCGCCGCCCGCGAGCGCGCACTCGGCCGCGTGCGCGACGGGTGGCGCGAGCGCCATGCCCAACCCGCAGATCGCGCCGAAGGCCACCGCGCGAACGACCCGCCCGTCGATGCCCAGCGAGCGCATCACGGCACATCCGGCTCGAAGCCCACGGCGCGCAGCAGGCGATCGTGCGTGGGCGTCGGCACGCCGTGGGCGCGGCCGAAGCGCGCGATCGCGCCGTTGCGCCACGTGAGCGCCTTGGCTTCGCCGACGCGGACCCAGCCGATCGGTCTTGTCGTCTCGAGGATCAGCGCCCGCACGCCCGCCTCGTCGACGCCGACGCCGTAGTGCGCGCTCGCCGCGGCCGCGCCCTCGCCGACGAGCGCGTGCCACTCCTCGATCCGCGCCGGCAGGTACTCTCCGAGCGAGAGCCCCGCGACCGCGAGCGGCAGGCCGACGATCGCGTTCCAGAGCGCCTTCTCGATCATCGCGCGCAGGAACGCATCACGATCGGGCACGATCTCGCAGCGCAGCGCTCCCGCGCCGCAGGCAGCGGCGACCGCGCCCGCCTGCACGCCGTGCACCACGCTCGCGCGCAACTCGAAGAAGCGCTCGCCCTTCGCGGTGAACCAGATCAGCGCGCGCGTCGCCTCCTCGAGACCGGCGAGACGCGCCTCGAGAAAGCCGTTCTGCACGAGCACGAGTCGCTCGCGCGGCACGCCGGCGTCGTCGAGGCGCGCGAGCGCGGGGGGTAGGTCGTCCTCGCGCATCGCCAGGACGCGCGTCGCCTTCTCTCGCGCGTCTGCCGCGCGATCCCATCCCTCGCGGCGCGTGACGATATCGACCGTGCTTCCCGCGGCACGAAAAGCCTGCGCGAGCCGGCGGCCCACTTCGCCGGGACCGATGACGAGAACGTGATCGTGGTGCGACACGGAGTTTCCGGGCGCCGCGTGTAGCATGGGCGCGCACGGAGGATAGCGCGTGGCGCGAAGTGCGTCGTCAACGACGGCCAAGACCAAGTCGAGGCGCAAGGCGAGCGGCCGGCGCGGGCGCGTGGTCTTGGTGCGGCTCTTCGCGCTCGTCGCGCTCGCTGCAGCGCTCGGGCTCTGGGTCGGCCTCGGACTGCGCGAGAGCGGCCGCCGCGCGATCGCCCAGCTCGCGACCGAACGCGGTGACGCGCCGATCTCGGTTCTCGCCGCGCCGCGCGTCCTGCGCGAAGGCGAGCCCTTCGATGCCGACGACGTCGAGCGCGAGTTGCGCGCGCTCGGCTATCGCGTCGCGACGGGGACGCCGCGCGAGCCGGGGACCTTCCGGCGCGGGCGCGGCAGCTTCGAAATCTATCGGCGACGGCACGCCACGCCGCAGGGGGCGACCGGCTCGGCCTATGCGGAGGTCCGCTACGGCGGCGGACGGGTGCTCGACATCGAAGACCCACGCGGTCGCTCGCAGCGTGTTTTCACGCTCGAGCCCGCGCGGCTCGGTGCGTTCCGCGGGCGCGTCCTCGAAGAGCGCCGGCCGACGCCCCTCGACCGTTTTCCGCCGCGGCTCGTCGAGGCGGTGCTCGCAGCCGAAGACGCGCGCTTTTTCGAGCATCCCGGTGTCGACCTGCGCGCGATCGCGCGCGCCGCCTGGGCGGATCTGCGCGGCGGCGGACTCCTGCAGGGTGGATCGACGATCACGCAGCAGGTCATCAAAAACCGCGTCGTCGGCGCCGAGCGGTCGTTCCTGCGCAAGGCACGCGAGGCTTTTCTCGCGGCCTACGTCGAGCGCTCGGTCGGCAAGAAGCGCCTGCTCGAGATCTACCTCAACGAGATCTACCTCGGGCAGCAAGGCGCGGTCTCGGTGCTCGGCATGCCCGCGGCGTCGATGCACTACTTTGGCCGCGACGTACGAGACCTCGGGCTGCATCAGATGGCGCTGCTCGCCGGCATGATCGCCTCGCCCGGCCGCTTCGATCCCTGGCAGCGCCCCGATGCCGCGCGCTCGCGGGCTTCGTGGGTGCTGGAGCGCATGGTGACGCTCGGCTTCATCGACGAAGCCGAAGCCGAGGCCGCGAAGAACGCCACCTTCGACCTCGCGCAGCCGGGCGAGAGGCTCGATCCGGCGGGCGACGTGCTCGACGCCGTTGCGGTGGAACTCGCGCGGCGCGGGCGCGCGCCGTCTCCCGGACCGGATCCGATAGACATCTTCACGACGATCGAGATCGGCGTGCAGGCTGCGGCACGCGCCGCGCTGCGCGAGACGCTCGTCGAACTCGAGGCCGAGCGCGCGGACCGCGCGCCGCTCGAAGGCGCGGTCGTCGTGCTGCGGCCCGGCACCGGCGAGGTCGCCGCGCTCGTCGGCGGACGCGGCGGCGAACGCGGCACGTTCCACCGCGCGATCGCGGCGCGGCGGCAGCCGGGTTCGGCGTTCAAGCCCTTCGTCGCGCTCGCCGCGTTCACGCAGGGCATGGCGCCCGCGTCCGTGCTCGACGACGAGCCGCTCACGGTACCGACCGCGCAGGGGCGCTGGTCGCCGACGAACGTCGACGGGCGCTACCGCGGCGAGGTCACGATCCGCCAGGCGCTCGAGGAGAGCCTCAACGTTCCCTTCGCGCGCCTGGGCCTGCACGTCGGGCCGCGCGAGGTCGTGCGCGTCGCGCAGCGCGCGGGCATCGAGGGCCGGCTGCCCTTGCAGCCCTCGATCGCGCTCGGGACGGCCGAGGTCAGTCCGCTCGAACTGGCGCAGGGCTACGCGACGATCGCGGCGCTCGGGATCGCCCGCGAAACGACGCTCGTGCGCACGATGATCGTCGATCGCGACGGCGCGGCGACCGCCCAGCCCATCACGCCGCCGCTCTTCGAGCGCGCCCTGCCGCGCGATGCGTGCTGGCTCGTTCTCGACGCGATGAGCGGCGCCGCCGAGCGCGGGACCGCCAAGGCGCTGGCGCCGGTGCTGCAGGGTCGCACCGTGGCGGTGAAGACCGGGACGAGCCAGGACGGTCGCGACGGCTGGATCGTCATGGCGAGCGGGAGCGCCGTCGTCGTCGTCTGGGTCGGCCGCGACGACGGCCGCCCGGCCCGGCTCAGCGGCCCTGGCGCGGCGCTGCGCGTGCTCCGGCGCCTGCTCGAGAAGGAAGGCGGATCGCTCCTCGGCCCGCTCCCGCCGGCTCCCGAGGAAATCGTCCTCGTCCATTGGGATCCCGAGCGGCACTGCGCGGCGCGGCGCGCCTCGCGCGGGACCGTTCAGGAGCCCTTCCCGGCAATCGCGGAGATTCCCGAATGCGCGCCTGGCTCGCTCTGGGACCGGATTTTCGGCCGGCGCGAGCGGCGGACTGGACGCGAAGACCGTCCGCCGCGTAGATCGGGTATGTGAGCGAACCTCCCCGCGACGGCCCGCGGGCGCGGGCGGGCAAGGGGAGCCACACTGGACCGCGACCGGATCTCCTGGTTTCAGGGAGGCGAAGAGAACCGATGATGTGGCGGCGCAAGACGGGCGAACGCGGACTCACGTTCATCGAGATCCTCGTCGTGCTCGCGCTGATGACGATCCTCGCGGGGG
>CAZPJJ010000344.1:0-4889 GCA_964586535.1 uncultured Acidobacteriota bacterium
ATCCGCATGAGAGAGGGGCCGACCGAGGCGACGAGCGCCCAGGGCGTGCGCATGAGCGCGCCTTGCCGCGCATTCGTTCGCGCTGGCGCGATCGTGGCCGCGATGATCCTCGGACTCGCGGGGTGTTCTTCGCCGCCCGAGGCCGATGCGGTGCCTCTGCGCCCCGAGCAGCCGCTGGTCTCGGCGCGCTCGCTCGCGGCAACGATCCGCAGGGGCGATGCGCCGCGCCTCATCGATACTCGCCCCGCCGAGTTGCACCGCGCGGGCCACGTGCCGGGTGCGATCTCGCTGCCGCTCGAGGAGCTGCAACCGCTTCCCGTCGACAGCCTCGACGGCGACCTGCGCCAAGGTCTTCTGCGCGCCGTGAAACGCGCGGGCATCCGCCCCGATCAGGCCGTGGTCGTCGTGGACGAGGGATCGCGGACGGGACTCGCGCGAGCAGCGACGCTCTGCTGGCTGCTCGCCCTCGTCGACTGCGAGCGCTGCGGGCTGCTCGAAGGCGGGACGGAGGCGTGGGCCCGCGACTTCGGCGCTCTCGAGACCAGGGTCCTCCCGCCGCCCAACAACGGCCGCCTGGGCCGCGCGCCGGTGTCGCCGCCGGAGTTCGCCGACTTCGAGAGCGCGCGGCTCGCGACTTTCGATCCGGCAATCGCACTGGTGGACGTGCGTGCACAGGAGATCGGCGCGGGAGTTCCCGGCGCCTCGCGGCTGCCGCTCGATGCAATCGTGACGGCGCGCGGGACCGTCGATGCCGGCATGCTCCACGAGCTGGCGACGCAGGCGGGACTGCTGCTCGAGCGGCGCTCGATCGTCATCGGGGAGGACTCGACGGAGGGAGCGCTGGGGTGGTTCCTGACCGCGCGATCTCTGGGAATCGCGGGGGTGTCGCTCTTTCCCGGCGGTCTTTCGCGGTGGCGAGAGGCACGGTACCTGCCCGGCGCAGCCTCCGCGGAGCGCGACGCGCCCGCGAATGAAGAGTCGGGTGATGCCAGCGCGCGGGATCTCGCCCAGACCCGATGAGCCGCGAAGCGTGAAACTGGGCCGTGGATCGCGATTCTTCGTCTTGACGGCCCCAGACTCGGTCCGTACCCTATGCCGTCGACTCGCTGCTGGGGAGTCGTCCAACGGCAGGACATGCGGCTCTGGACCGTAGAATCGGGGTTCGAATCCCTGCTCCCCAGCCAATCTCGCCGAGCTTCGCGCCCCTGAATCGCTCTCGTCGCCGCGCGCCTCCCGCAGGGGGTGTTGCGTTCGAGGGGTTTTCGATTCGATGCTCGGAGCTTCTCGCCGGCAGGCTCCTGCGCCGGCAGCGGGCTTGCTCCTCTCGCTGGGGAGTCGTTCAACGGTAGGACAGCGGACTTTGGATCCGCGAATCGGGGTTCGAATCCCTGCTCCCCAGCCACATCGCGCAGGCTCGCGCGCGCGTCTCGATCGCGCGCTCTCTCGCAGACGCATCGTCCCGCCACGTGCGACGAAGAAAATGGATATATCGCGCTCTCTTTCCCGCGTCCCTTGTTGCTATGATCCGACAGTCGGTCGGGCCGAGCCCCCGACGTGACCTCATGGATCGATCGGTCGTCATCGAGGAGATCGGAAATGGCGAAAAAGACGTCCAAGAGCGCGGGTGCAAAGAAAAAGGCCACCAAGAAGGCAGCCGCCAAGAAGGCCGCCAAGAAGAAGGTCGCCAAGAAGGCCGCGCCCAAGAAGAAGGCCGCAAAGAAGTCCGCGGCCAAGCCGGCCACGAAGAAGGCCACGAAGAAGGCCGCCGCCGCCGTGAAGACGGTCAAGAAGGCCGTCAAGAAGGCTGTCAAGAAGGCCGCCACGAAAACGGCCGAGGCGAACAAGGCCATCGCCAAGAAAGCCAGCGGCGTGAAGGCTGCGGTGAAGAAGGCCACGGCCAAGGTCCCCAGCACCAAAACTGTGGCACCGGTCAAGGCCACGACGGCGAAGGCCCCCGAGGTGAAGGTCGCCCCGAAGCCGAAGCCTGAGCCGAAGCCTGCGCCGAAGCCGAAGCCTGAGCCGAAGCCTGCGCCGAAGCCGAAGCCTGAGCCGAAGCCCGTGGTGGCCGCGCCTCCGAAGCCCGCAGCCGAGAAGAAGCCCGCCGTTGCGTCGGCACCGGCTGCACCGGGTGGTGCCAAGGTCGAGGTGAAGGCCCCGGCAAGTTCTCCCGCCGCCAAGCCGCCGGTGGTGCGCCCCGCCACGCCGCCGCCCGCCGCCGCGCCCCCGCCTGCCGCCAAGCCGGTCGCGCCCGCGGCGCCCGCGCCCGTGGTCAAGCCCGCAGCTCCGGTCTCGCCGTCGCCGTGGACGCCGCCTTCGCAGCGTCCGCCCTACACGCCGCCGAGCCCCACCACGACGGCCCCCAAGCCGCCGGAGCAGCCAGAGCCCGACCATCCCGACTCGAAGGACGGGGACTAGCCGGCCGCGTCGGAGAGGGCGCGAGGGTCTCAGCTCTCGCGCCCTGCTCGCGGCTTCGCGCGTCAAGACTCCAAGTCGTCAGCCGGGCCCGTGTCCGAGCTCGGACGGTTTTCACCCTTGAAGATCGCCGCGACGCTTCTGTGCGCTGCGAGCGTGGGTCCGCATCACGGAGCGGGCGCATGGACCGCCCGGCGTCCCGTCAGAACTTCCAGTGCCCGCGATCCGTCTCGTAGCCGTGGATCTCGTCCTCGCTCGTCGCGCTGCTCGCGCCGCCCTTGATGAAGAGCGCCAGCATCGTGCCGAAGAACACGACGCCAATCGAGAAGATGAGCCAGCCCGGCAGCGGTCCCACGGCCATGCGCGCGTACCACTCGCCGATTCCCTTGGCCTCGACGGGGTGCATCCACGTCTTGAGCACCCACGCGCTCGCCTGGGCCATGAAGAGCCAGAAGTAGTTGTAGCGCACGCGCAGCGCCAGCGACTCGAGCACCGTGTTCTTGAACTTCGGCACGTCGAGATCCATGGCGATGAACTCGCGCCAGTCCGGCTTCGGCGAAACGAGGTTTCGCGTCACGATCGGCAGGATGAAATTCTCCTCGAGCATGCGCACCCGCGCGCGGTACACCGAGAAGTAGCGAAAGCGGCGCGCTTCCATCCAGAGGAAGCCCAGCGTGACGAAAGAACTGAGCAGCAGCAGGAGATGCGTCCGCTCCGCATCCGAGAACGTGAAGGTCATGATCGCCGCGGTGGTGACGACCGCCCAATTCGTGGTGTTGTCGAGGCGCTGGCGCCAGACGTTCGATCGCGAGACCTCTCCGCGGTAGAAGTGCACCATCGCGGCGATGTACTCGGACCGGGTCAGCGGCGTCTTCTCGAACGACTCCAATTCGCGGCGTGGATCCTGGGACAACGCTTCTCTCCGTACCAACTTTACCCGCCGTCATTCTCACACGATTAGGGACAGTCGACTTAGGGGGACGGTCGACTCAGAGGGACAGTCGACTTAGAGGGACAGGCGACTTAAGGTGCCTGTCCCCCTAAGTCGACTGTCCCCATATCTCAGTGTCGCCGGGGAGGGGGTGAAGTTTGACGCGCGAGGGGTTTTCCCTATAATCCCGCCCGTTCGACTTGGACCCTTGCGGGGCTATCGTCTAGGGGTCTAGGACGCGTGGTTCTCAGCCATGAAACCGGGGTTCGAATCCCCGTAGCCCTGCCACTTGGTTCTCGCCCGTGCCGCGCGATCCGCGGCGGGACCCACCCGAGCAAGAATCGCTAATCCGCCGAGGCAGCGCCGTCGCCGCGGCGGTCGGTCGTGAGTCGTCGGTCGTGCGTGGCGTCATTCGCAGACGAGTTCGTTTCCGCTCAGGACGATGTCGTCGAGCCCCGCCTCGACGAGGCTGTCGACGCGCGCCGCTCCGCCGTTCGCGGTGCCGATGTCGAAGGCCCGCGCGCGCAGGATGAGGCTCGTTCCAGGCGGCACGAGGTCCTCGAGCTGCACGACTGTGCGCTCCCAACCGTCCGTCGCGGCGAGCATGGCGTCGGCGAGTCGCCAGGTCTCGCCACCATCGACGCTGATCTCGAGGACGAGCCCCTCGTCCGCGGGCACGCGCGCGCGCCCCGCTCGATGCAGCCAGCGCGAGACCTCCAACCGCAGCCCCCGCCACCGCGCCGCGTCGAGTTCGGGCGAGACGAGCCACGTCTCGCCGCCGTCCACGTCGTCTTCTGCCGCCGCCCCGCCCCCGTTGCCCGTCACGAAGGCGTGCGTTCCCCCCTCGCTCGCGTCGGCCGGCGGATTCGCCCACGCGCCGTCCGGCGCGCGCGTTCCCACGGGCACCGCGCGCACCCACGCGCCCGCGGCCGCGTCGCCCTTCACGCGCCAGCCGCGATCGCTCTCCGCGTCGTCCGCGAAAAGCACGCCCTCGCGCACCCGTCCGAGGTCGATCGCAAAGCGCCCGCGCCCGCGCCGACCCTCGCGATCCGTCGCATCCGTGCGCATCGCAATGCGCGCCCCGCACGCCCCGCTCGCCCGCACCACGAACGTCGCCGTCGCGCGCGCGCCCGGCGGCAGATCCCCCAGCGACACGCGCGGCAGGAGCACCGCCACGCCCGCGCCCTCGGCCACGAGCTCCGCGACGACATCGCGCGCGACTCCGCCCTCGCCCGCCCCTGCTGGCCCGCGGTTCTCGAACACGACGCGCAGCGCCGCGGTCTCGCCGGGTTCGAGCGCGCCGTCGCCATCGCCGTCGCCCGTGCGTCCGGCGCCGCCGCCGCCCGCGCCTCCCGCCTCGTCCGCCGCCCCCCCTCCGTCCGGCGGCTCATCCACCGCCCACTCCACCACCTCGACGACCGCCCGCACCGCGCGCACCGCGCGGTACGCATCGACGCGCCCCGCCCCGCTGTCGACATCCGCGCCGCGCTCGCCGACATCCACCGCGGTCTCCGCGAGCAGTGACCGCGCGCGCGCCACGTCGAGC
>CAZPJJ010000345.1:0-4886 GCA_964586535.1 uncultured Acidobacteriota bacterium
GGACGGAGTCTTCAGCGCCGCCGCGGCGACTACCTAAAGGCCGTCATCGACAATCTCGTGAACTGGGAATTCGCGGCCGCCAATCTCGCCGCCGCGATGCCGGCGAGCGCCAAACCCGCCGCCAGCGACAAAGCGAAGCCCGCGAATCCCTGAAGCAGGGGGGCGCGAGGCTCGTGGAGAGCGCGGCACCGAGAGATCCCATCTCGAGGCCCTGACGGCGTTATACTCGCGGTGACTTCCGAGAGAGCCCGAGTCGCGGGCACTTTGCGAACCTGGCCGTTCGCGAAGGGCCGTACTCACTCGAGGAGGGACCCGTGCACGGCGACACGCCGCATGGCCACGGTCCTCACTCGCCCCCACCCGAAGGCGAGCCGCTCCAAGAGAAGTCCCACGGAATCCCCACCGAAAAGGTCGACGATGACGCCCGCGACGAGCTGCTGCGTCTCGCCGCGGAAGCCGCGCATCAGATCAAATCGCCGCTCTCGACGATCCAACTGCTGATCGAGACCGTCATGGGCGGCTTCGCCGGGCCGCTCTCGGCGCGGCAGCGCTGGATGCTCGAGAAAGCGCGCGAACGCTGCGGATACGGCGTGAAGCTCGTCCGCGATCTCATGCGCCTGCGCTCGCTCGCCGCCATCGACGACGCCTCGCTCGGACCCGTCAACCTGCTCGCGATCTTCCAGGGCTTGCCCGATCGCTTCCGCGAGACTGCGACCGAGCGCGGCGTCGAGCTGCGCACGACGAGCGACATCGACGACTCGGGTCTCGCGTGGATGCACGGCGACACCGGGCTGGTTCTCGAAGTCGTCGCCGTGCTCGTCGACAACGCGCTCAAGTACACGCCCCGCGGCGGCACCGTCTCGGCCCGGCTCTTCCGCGAGCCTGCGGCCGACGACAAGCCCGCGATGCTCGTCGTCGAGGTCATCGACACCGGCATCGGCATTCCGCCCGAGGGCTATGAGCATCTCTTCCGCGAGTTCTACCGCGCGCCCAGCGCCAAGCGCCTCGCCGCCGAGGGATCGGGCCTGGGGCTCGCGTTCGCGTTCCGCGCGGCGCGGCGGCTCGGTGGACTCGTCCATCTCGAGCCCGCCTCGACCGGAGGCGTGCGCGCGCTCGTCTCGTTCCCCTTCTGCGAGCACTGCGCCAACGATGAAGCGCGTCTCGCGCGCGATGCCGCGGCCGCCGAAGCAGCGCTCGCGAACGAGCGCGAGCTAGCGCCCTCGCGGCGCGTCGTCGTCGTCGGTGGCGTGGCCGCGGGCTCCAAAGCCGCCGCCAAGATCATGCGTCTCGACTCGCGCGCCGACGTCAGCATCGTCGAGCGCGGACGCTTCCTCGCGTACTCCGGCTGCGGCCTGCCCTACTACGTCTCGGGCATCGTCACCGAGCAACGCGCACTCCTCGAGACGCCGCTTGGTGCGCTGCGCGATTCGTCCTTTTTCCATCAGCTCAAGAACGTGCGCACCCATGACCTCACCGAGGCCGTCGCCATCGATCGAACGCGCAAGGTCGTGCGCGTCCGCCACGTCATCGACAAGAGCGAGCGCGAGCTTTCCTACGACCAGCTCGTCCTGGCCACGGGCTCGCGTGCGGTGATCCCGGCGCTTCCTGGCGTCGATCTGCCGGGGCTCTACACGCTGCACGGCGTCGAGGACGCCGAGGCCATTCGCAGCGAGCTGCGGCCGACGCGTGTGAAAGACGTCGTCATCGTCGGCGGCGGATTGCTGGGTTGTCAGATCACCGAGGCCGTCGCGCTGCGCGGCGCGCGCATCACGCTCGTCGAGCAAAACTCCGAGATCCTCTCGATCGTCGATCCCGAGATCGGACTGCTCGCCGCTCGCCATCTCGAGAGCCACGGCGTGCGCGTGCTCACCGAAGCGCGCGTCCGCGAGTTCGCCGGCCAAGAGCGCGTCACGGAGGTCGTGCTCGAAGACGGCCGGCGCCTGGGCTGCGACTTTGCGCTGCTCGCCGCGGGCATTCAGCCCGAGTCCGCGCTCGCCGCCGCGGCGGGGCTCGAGATCGGCCCCACCGGCGCGATCGCCGTCGATCGCTGCATGCGCACCACGGATCCCGACATCTACGCGGTCGGCGATTGCTCCGAGCATCCGCATCTCGTCGCGCAGCGTCCCGTGTGGATTCCCGGCGCGGCGCCCGCCACCATCCAGGGGCGCGTCGCGGCGGTCAACATCTGCGGCGGTCACGACGAGTACCCCGGCACCGTCGGCACGATCATCATCAAGCTCTTCGATTGCACGATCGCGCGCACCGGCCTCACCGAGCGCCAGGCCCGCGACTCCGGCTTCGATCCCGTGAGCGTCCTCGTGCCCGGTCCCGACCGCGCGCACTTCGTGCCGCAGTCGCAGACGATCCTGCTCAAGCTGATTGCCGATCGCGCTACGCGCCGCCTGCTCGGCGCGCAGGGATTCGGCGCGGGCGAGGTCTCGAAGCGCATGGACGTCGTCGCGGCCGCGCTCGGCCTCGGCGCCACCGTCGATCAGCTCGCGCATCTCACGCTCAGCTACGCGCCGCCCTACTCGATGGCCATGGATGTCGAGATCGCTGCCGCCAACGTCCTGCGCAACAAGCTCGACGGCCACTTCGACGGCATCTCGCCGCGCGAACTGCGCGAAACGATGATTGCCGGACAAGAACCCGAGTTGATCGACGTGCGCCTGCCTTCGGAATTCAACGTCGTGCGCATGCGCGGATCCAAACACGTTCCGCTCGGCACGCTGCGCTCGCGCTTCACAGAGCTTCCACGCGACAAGCCGATCGTGCTCGTTTGCAAGATGGGCCTGCGCAGCTACGAGGCGAGCCTGATCTTGCGCTCGCACGGCTTCACCGACGTGCGCGTGCTCGACGGCGGCCTCGACGGCTGGCCCTACGGACTCGAACGCCTGACGTGACGGCACTTCCGCCGTTTTGAGGAGGATCGACCAATGACACTGCCGAAGATCAAGGGCGTGGGCTACTGCGCCCGCATGACGATGGCGGGAGACTGGGCCTTCAACTTCGCGCTCGACCTTGCCGTCCAACACGACGTCCGTCTCGACATCTTCTTCTTCCCGCTGCCTCCCTCGCAGCCCCACGTCTCCCGCGGCCGCCGCGGCGAGTTGGGTGAGCTTCCGACCGAGAAAAAGGTCGAACTCGAGCGCGACGTCCGTCTCTACTACGACCAGCTCCTCGGCGATTACATCAACGTCGGCTTCCGTCTCTGCGAAGGCGACGAAGAACCCGAGCTGCGCCGCTGCCTGATGATCCGTCAGGAATACGACGTGCTCGTCCTGCCCTACGAGGGCTATCGCTGCTACTTCGGCAGCAAGACGATCGAGGAATTCGCCGAGTCGATGCCCTGCCCGACCGTCCTCGTCGGTCCCGAGAGCGCCGACCAGCTCTTCCTCAATACCGCCGCCACCATCCGCATCGCCGAACTCGGCCTCGTGCCGGGCGAGTGGAAGCGCATCTCCGACATCGTGCTCCCCAGCGGCCGCTGACCGCGGACCGCTCGAAGCTGGAGGACGTCGGACGCCCGCGCAAGCGGGCGTTCGGCGTTTGAGAGGACGGAGGAGCGGTTGGCGCGGTCCGGCATGAAGTCGTGCACGTCACTCCGACGGGTCCGTTGACGGCGGGCGATTCTCCAGGCGACACTCTCCGTCGTCGAGATGGAAAACCCGCTGCACGATGGAACGGCCAGGGGCTTGCGAACGGAGCGACGTTCGAACCAGCGGGCTCGGATGAATGACGCGCAGAGACGAGGCTGTCTCCATCGGGCCATGCATCGAAGCTCGGGTGGTAGCGAACTCCGGAAGGAACGCAAGACAGGCCATGGAGATCGACCCTTCCACACTTCCGATTGCGCAGCGGATCGGCGCTCTGACAGCGCACGCGCTGATTCTGTTTCTACTGGCGTGGCTGATCACGAAGTTCCTTCGAGCGATCGCGCCGAATCGACAGCCCCCGGACTTCGACGAACGCTTCCTGAATCTGCAGAGACGTCTCTTCCTCGGGAACACACCGCTTGGTCGCTATCGGACACCAGCGGTGGAACTCTTCTTCAACGTGAACATCGTAGCGGTGTGGGTCTTGTTCTTCCTGCAACTCGGTCTACTAATCGTCGCGGCGGTCTAGACGCTCAATGACTACGACCGTGCGTTCCGAGAGCAGGTCAAGCAAGTCGATTGCGGTAAGCGTACGGAGGATCCTGCCGTGTCGATGAAGGAGACCATCGGGGATGCCGGGTTGCATCGCACCGTGTATCGCTACGGTAGGACGAGGTTGAAGCGGTACACGATCGGAGCCGTGTTCGCGCTTCTCAGCGTCATCGTCATCGGAATGGTCTATGGTCCGGAGACTCCGGCTTGGTTTCGGGTACTGCCGCTCGTGATGTTGCTTGCAGTACTAGTCTTGGATCTTCTACGACCTTGGAGGGTAAGCATCCAAGGAGAAACGCTAATCGTCACGGGCCTGTTCACGCGAGTGAACTGTCCACTCTCGGCGACCGAAGTAGTTGTCGCGAATCTTCCCGGTCACCAGCCGCCCTGGCAAGAGATCACTTTGAAGTGCAACGGAAAGAGCTACAGGATCTCAGCGGACATTGAGGGATTTCTGGAACTCGGAGCCGCCCTGGGAATCGAGCGATCGCGCTTGAGACCTCACTTCCTATCCAAGGAGTTTCAAGAGGCGCGGCAGGCCTCCAAGGAAGGCCCTCGGAGTACTGGAGGGTAGCGGCACCTTCGGCTTCACGATCGGCAATCACGTCACCGGCTCGACCTACGCGGCGGACATCACGACCCGCTCGGGGTACCATCACGCCGTGATCGGCATCGAGCCCGAAGCGCAAGGCCACTTCACGCTCGCCGAAACGCACTTCGCGGACGGCGAGACGAGCT
>CAZPJJ010000346.1:0-4881 GCA_964586535.1 uncultured Acidobacteriota bacterium
CTCGGCTCGATCCTGCAGTTCTCGGATGGGTTCTCGTGGGCGCGCGTCGATACGTTCACGTCGCCGGTCGACGACCCGAACTCGATCAACGAAAGCCTCAACTCCTACAACTTCTACTTCGACCCGCGCGGTTCGAACCGGCTGCCGAGCTGGTGGAGCCTCGACGTGAGCGCGCGGTGGCAGGTGCCGATCGTCAAGGACCTCAACGGCTGGGTGAAGGTCAACGTCGTCAACGTGCTCAACAACGACACCGCGACGAGTATCGACACCTTCGGGCTGATCGGGATCGATCCGGATACCGGTTACCCGGACGGGACTTGGCAGAACGGCGCGACCTTCGGGCAGGCCACGCGTCCGACGGACTTCCAGACGCCGCGTTCCTACCTGCTGACGATCGGTCTCGAGTTCTGATTCTTTCGGAGTGCTCGTCACTCTCCTCCTGACGGGGCCGCCGGAGCGATCCGGCGGCCCCCTTTCTCCCGGCGGCGCCGGGAGTAGGATCGCGGCACGATGCATCGACCGACGCTCACGCTGCTCTTTGCCCTCTGTCTCTCGGGCGTGGCGGCCTTCGCGGCGGACGCGCCCGCCGATGCGCCCGTCCTCGACGAGCGCGTCGACGTACGCCTCGTCGAAACGACGCTCCTCGCGCGCCATCGCGACGGCAGCCCGGCGACCGGTCTCGGCCGCGACGACTTTCGCGTGAAGAGTGGCGGCCGCGACTTGCAGCTCGCCTACGTGGAGGCCCTGGAGGACGAAGCCGCGGCACCGCTCGCCGGTCCGCTGCGCCTCGTGCTCGAGGATCGGCCCGGCGCACCCGAAGAACCCGTCACGGCCAGGGCGCGCGCGCCGCGGCATTTCGTGCTCTTCATCGACGTCGACAACGACGACCCGCTCGAGCGCGATCGGGCGCTCGTGGACGTTCGGCGTTTCGTAGCGGAGTCTCTCCAACCCCATGACCGCATCGCCGTCTTCGCCTACGACGGCGAGCTGCACCTCGAGGCGTCGTTCACGCCCTCGCACGCAAGCGCCGCGGATGCCGTCGCGCGCGCCTACGGCCGGCCTCCGAGCCCAGGCATCACGCTCGATCGCCGCATGGACCAGCTCCTGGAGCAGCTCGGCGGCTGCACGCGATCACGCGACTACGTGCGCTCGAAGGTCGACGTCGACGCCGAGTGCGTGCGCGGCATCGCCGCCGCGTATCTCGACGAGTCGAAGGCCGAGGCGCGGTCGTTCTTCGATGCGCTGGACGGCGTCGTCCGCTACGCGGCGGGACTCGGCGATGCGGGCGCGAGCGTCATCGCGCTCACGCACGGCGTGACGCTCGACCGCAGCCGCGAGTTCATGGAGACGCTGCGCGCGCTTGCCGGCGACGCCGCGGTCGTCAACGAGCTGGAGTCGACCGCGCTCGTCCTCGAGGACCAACGCGACCTCCTCGCGCGCACCGTCGCTGCGGCCGCGCGCGAGGGCGTGGCGCTGCACTTCCTCGATCGGTCGCGGGTGCCGACGGGAGCGATCAGCGCGCGGCGCGGCGAGCTGCTGCAACCCGGCTTCGATCCCGTGCGCGCCGCATTCGATGCCCCGCGCCAGGAACTCGAGCTCGTCGCGCGCGAGACGGGCGGGATCTTCGTCGCGAACCGCGATCTCGGCGCGGCCTTGAGCGAGGCGCTGCAGGCAGAGCGCGGACGCTATCGCATCGGCTTCTACCTGCCGGAGGACGCGACGCGCCGCGACCTCGAACGCGCTCGCGTCGATGTCACCCGCTCCGGAGTCGACGTGCGTCAAGGCCGCGCGACGACGCGGACGACGGCCGTCGTCGCGCCGAGACCCGAGGAGGCGCGCATCGCGATCGGTCGCTCGAAGCAAGCGGAGGGCAGCTCGGGCCGCTTCGTGCCCTACGCGCTCGTCGTCGATCCGGCGTTGCTCGCTTACGAGCAGAGGGGCGCGGAGATGGCGAGTTCGTTCACGCTCCACCTCGCGGTGCAGGACGAGAGCGGGCGCACCGTCGCCGACGTGTTCCGCTTTCTCACGCATGCGTACCCGGTTGATGTGTGGGCGCGCGGCGATGCCGAGCCCGTGAGCCTCACGGGTTGGGCGGAGATACCACCCGGGTCGTTCCGGCTGGTGGCGCGCGTGCGGCCCGCGAAGAGCGAGCGCGAGATCGAGATTCAGCGCTCGCTCACCGTCCCGGCGCCTTGAATCAGGCTTCCGCAGGGTCCTCCTCGACGGGTGCGCCGGCCGTGCCGAAGATCCTGCCGGGCAGGGCTTTGATGTCTTCGAGGACCAGGTAACCCGAGGGCACGAGCACGAGCGTGATGAACGTCGAGAAGACGACGCCGAAACCGAGCGACACCGCCATCGGAATCAAGAACTGCGCCTGCACCGAGCGCTCGAGGATCAGGGGCGTCAGCCCCGCGAAGGTCGTCAGCGAGGTGAGCATGACGGCGCGGAAGCGCGCGACGCCCGCCTCGTGCACGGCCTGATCGACGCTGCCGCCCTCTTTGCGCCGCTGATTGATGTAATCGACGAGAACGATCGAGTCGTTCACGACGACTCCCGAAAGCGCGACGATTCCGAACATCGAGAGCACGGTGAGGTCGAGCCCCATGAGCACGTGACCCCAGATCGCACCGACGAGGCCGAAGGGGATCGCGCTCATCACGATCAAGGGCTGCGCATAGGACTTGAAGGGGATCGCGATCAGCGCGTAGATCGCGATCAGCGCGACTCCGAAGCCGCGGACGAGCCCGCCCACGGTATCCGCTTGTTCGCGTCCTTGGCCTTCGAGCGAGTAGGAGAGCCCCGGGTACTCCGCGAGCAGCGTCGGGATGACGTCCTTCTCGAGCGCCGCGAGCACTTCGTTGGCGTTGGCCTTCGTATCGTCGACCTCGGCGGTGACGTTGATCGCGCGCTGCCGGTCGACGCGCGTGATCGCCGCGAAGCCGCGGCCGAGCGTCGCGTCGGCGACGGCACCGAAGGGAACCTCGCCGCCGTCGGGCGTGCGGACGCGCATCTCCTCGAGCGTCGAGAGCGTCGTCCGCTCGGACTCGGGATAGCGCGCCATGACGCGCACGTCGTCGCGGCCGCGCTGGATGCGCTGCGCTTCCTCGCCGAAGAACGCCTGCCGCACCTGTCTGCCGAGATCCTGCAGCGAGAGCCCGACGGACTCGCCCTGAGGCTCGATACGCAGCTTCAACTCCTGTTTGCCCGCCTGGTACGAGTCGGCGATGTCGTAGACCCCATCGAACTCGCCGAGCGCGGCCTTGAGCCTGTCGGCGGCGGCGGCGAGCACCTCCATCGTGGGGCCCGCGAACTGCACATTGATCGGCTCGCCGGGCGAGAAGAGCGACGACGTGAACGCGAGTTCCTGCGCGCCGGGGACCGTGCCGACGAGCTCGCGCCAGCGCTCGACGACCTGTGCGCTCGACGTGCCGCGCTCCTCCGAGGGCGAGAGTTCGATCGATACCTCGCCGAGATGGGATCCCGAGAACGACGAACCCTCTCCTGAGTTGCGCTGCTGAGCGCCCCGCAGCGGCTGGTCGCCGATCGCCTCCTGGATGTGCTTGAACACATCGCGGCCCTCGACCTCCTCGATCTCGGCCCGCAGCGTCTCGGCGGCCGAGGCGAGCTTCGCCACGACCTCGGCCGTCTTGGTCTCGGGCGTACCGAGCGGCATCGTGACGCGCGCAGCGACGAAGTCGGCCTCGACCTGCGGGAAGAACGTGAACTTGACGAACCCGCCCGCGACGAGTGCCATCGTCAGCATCAGCGTTGCCGCGCCGGTTGCGAGCGTGGCGTAGCGCCACTGCAGGGCGATCTCGAGCGAGGGCTTGTAAAGCCTCTCGATGACGAAGCGCAGCCCTGACGCAAAACGCCGCTGCAGCGGCGACCAGAGTCGCTCGAGCACGACGATCGGCGACCGCAGCGCGCCGAGCGCTCCGAGCCGATGGCCATCGTCGACGGGGGGCGCGTGACGCAAGTGCGCGGGGAGGATCAAGAGCGACTCGATGAGCGAGAAGATGAGCGTCGGGATCACGATCAAAGGCACGACGCGCATGATCTTGCCGGTGTTGCCCTCGATGTTGAGCAGCGGGTAGAACGCCACGATCGTCGTCAGCACCGAGAAGACGACGGGCAAGCCGACGCGCTTGGTGCCCTCGATCGCGCCGAAGAGCCCGCGCTTGGAGCGTTCTTGCCAGGTGTACACGCTCTCGCCGACGACGATCGCGTCGTCGACGACGATGCCGAGCACGATGAGAAAGGCGAAGAGCGAGATCATGTTGATCGAGACGTCGAGCACCGGCATGAGCCAGAGCGCGCCCAGGAACGCGATCGGGATGCCGAGCGACACCCAGAAGGCGAGCCGCAGGCGGAGGAAGAGCGCGAGCGAGAGGAAGACCAAGGCGAGTCCGATCGCGGAGTTCTCGAGCAGCAAGTCGATGCGACCGCGCATGGCGATCGACTGATCCTGGAAGGAGAGCATGCGCATGCCCTCCGGCAGGCGGGGCGAGGCTTCGTCGACGTAGGTCCGCACTTTCTCGGCGACGTCGAGGATGCTCTGGTCGCCGCCCGCTGGTTTCAGAGCGTTCGGAGCTGTATGTACGCACCTTGGATGTATCGCTTACTGGAAGCCTGATGAGAATATTATTTTCTGCCCCTGCCATATAGGTAAATTTGATCCCAATACAGGGGCAGTACTCTCAGGACCACCGCCGTCTCCTCTGCCAGCTATAGATATTATCGTAAAAGAGGGCGCAGTGTATGCTCTTAAGTGGAAAGATCCGGATTATGTTAAAACCATCTCTTTCTATGCGGGAGCCGCATGAGACGATTCAGGTGAAAAATAATAATGCAGCCGCATTTAAAAAGAGCATTCACGTTACT
>CAZPJJ010000347.1:0-4869 GCA_964586535.1 uncultured Acidobacteriota bacterium
GCACACGACCTCGAAGCGAAAAGCGGGTCGTCCCTTCTTCATCTGAGCTGGGATGACCAGCGCATCGCGGGCCCCCGCGCCCAGCAGGCGGTCGATGATGACCGGTACGTCCTGCGGCAGCATGTCGTCGATCGAGGTCTCGAGCACCGCGACCTCGCGTTCGCGCGGGCCGCCCTCCTGCTCGCCAAGCACGCCTCGCACGACATTTGCGAGGTGCGGGTCGTCCTTCGATCCTGCGCCGAAACCGGTGGCGAGGATCGTCAGTGCCGGCAACGGTGCGAAGCGGGTCACGATGGCGGTGAGCAGCGCCGCACCCGTGGGCGTGACCAACTCGCGTGCCACGGGGCCGCCTGTCACCGGGACGCCGAGCAACAGCTCTGCGACCGCCGGTGCCGGCACCGGCAAGATGCCGTGCGCCGAGCGAACCACGCCTCCGCCGAGCGGGACCGGCGCGCTGCAGGTCACTTCGTCGATTTCCAGCTCGACGAGGCCCAGGCAGACGCCAACGATGTCGACGAGAGCGTCGTCCGCGCCAGCCTCGTGGAGGTGCACTTCTTCGATCGCCCGACCGTGGACGCGCGCCTCGGCGGCGAAGAGGCGCTCGAACGTCATCATCGCCAGGTCGCGCGCGCGCTGGGGCAGGTCGGCGGCTCGCAACACGGAGCGCACGTCAGCGAGCGTTCGCAGGGGGCCGTGCGCGTGATGGTGGCCATGCGTGACTTCGTGGGCGTGATCGTGCTCGTGATGATGATCGTGATCGTGCCCGTGCGCATGCTCGCGTCCGTGCTCGGCGTGACGATGGGGGTCGCCGCTTCGTACGCCCTCGAGCTCGCCTCGGACCGTCACGACGACGCGCGCGGCGTCGATCGCGCCGCGCATCGTGCGCGCGCATGAGACGGTGACGCCCTCGAGTCCCAGCCGCGCGGGCAGCGCCGCGAGCAGCGCCGGATCGAGGCCGAGATCGACGAGCATCGCGAGCAGCATGTCGCCGGAAGCGCCGGCTAGTGGATCGATGTGAAGCGCACGCGCCATTTACATATCCTCGAGCGCGGTCATGACCGCGGAGAGCGAATCCCCGGCGCCGCCGCGAAACACGGCGTTCGCGTACCGCGTGAGCACGGTCTCCTCCGGGTTGAACTCGGCGACGAACGCCCCCGCATGCTTCGCGACCCGCGCGAGGGACGCGGCCGGTTCGACGACGCCCGACGTGCCGATCACGAGAAAGACCTGCGCCGCCTGCGCTGCCGCTTCGGCTTTCTCGAAAAGGTGCCAGGGTAGCGGCTCGCCGAACCACACGACGCCAGGGCGCAGCGGTCCGAGACAGCGCGGGCAGCGCGGCGGGAGGGGCTCGGGGAGCGGCGCGCGGCGGTCGATCACGTCGTGGCATTCGCGCTCGCAGTAGATGCGCCAGATGTTGCCGTGCAACTCGAGGACGTTGTCGCTGCCCGCGAGGCGGTGCAGGCCGTCCACGTTCTGAGTGGCTAGCGTGAACTGGGGGACGCGCTTCTCGATCGCGACGAGCGCGCGGTGGCCCGCGTTCGGCTCGCACGAAGCGAGCTTCGTGCGCCGCCAATCGTAGAAGCGCCACACGAGTACCGGGTCGCGGGCGAAGGCGCCGGGCGTCGCGAGTTCCTCGCCACGGTGGCCCTCCCAGAGGCCGCCCGGTCCGCGAAACGTCGGCACTCCGGATTCGGCGGAGATGCCGGCCCCGGTCAACACGGCCACGACGCGCGCTTCGGCGAGGGCGGCGGCGAGGTCCTTCGTAGAGTCGTGGGGGTTCATGAGAGCTCCGAGATGCGGATGCTAGCCCGGATCGTCACCTGCAGCCTCTCGCCCCCTCGTCGACGCTCGGCGCGGCGTACAGCTGAGATGGGGGACAGGCGACTTAGAGGGACAGGCGACTTAGAGGGACAGGCACCCTAAGTCGCCTGTCCCTCTAAGTCGCCTGTCCCCGTCAGCGCCAGAGGGCGGCGGAGGCGGTGTCGCCCTTGGTGTCGTAGAAGTCGGCGAGACGTTGGCGGATGGTGGCCATCCAGTCGGGAGGCGTGGCGGGGTTCGCGCGGAGGGCGGCCTCGGCGTCGAGCAGGAGACGCTCCGCCTCGTCGAAGCGACCGAGCTTGGAGAGGCAGACCCCCAGCCGGGACCGCGCCGCGTGCGCCTGCGGTGAGTCGCCGCGGCCGGTCGCTTCCCAGGCGGCGACCTCCTCGCGAAGGTACGCCTCGGCTTCTTCGAAGCGCTCCAATTTGCTCAGGACGCCCGCAATCATGCGCAGCGACGACGAAATCTCGGCGTGGTGCGGCGGATAAAGTTCCCGGGTGATCGCAAGCCGCTCCTCGAGACGCGTCAGGGCCTCCGCAGGACGCCCCTCGTGCTCGAGCACGTAGGCGATCTGGGCGAGCGAGTAAGCGACCGATGCGGACTTATCGCCCCCCATGCGCCGGTGCGCGGCGAGCACGCGCTCGAAGAGCGCCAGCGGTTCGTCCCTGAGACCCTTGCGATAGAGAAAAGCCGCCAGACCGTCGAGCGCGCTGAGCGTGCGGGAGTCGTCGTCGCCGAAGTTGGTCTCCGCGATCGTGAGCGCGCGGCGGAAATTCACCTCGGCCTCCTCCATCCGGCCCTGGTTCTGCTGGGCGACGGCGGCGAGCCCCACGGCCTCGCCCTCCGAGGCAGGCGATGCCGCGGAACCGCCGAAAATCTCGGCCGCTCGTAGCGCTGCCTGCTCGGCGTCCGCGTCGCGGTTCATGCCCAGGTAGGTCCTCGCGAGCTGCGAGAGCGACGATGCGTAAGGCGCGCTCTCCTCGCCGAAGGCTCTGCCGCGGATGTCCCGCGCGCGCGTCGCGAGCGCGAGCGCTTCGTCGAAGCGCTGATCCGCGCGCCGGACATCGGCCAGGGCGGCGAGTGCGAACGCGACCTCGTGATTCTCGGGACCGAAGACGCGCTCGGCCATCGCCGCGCTCTCCTCGAGGACGGCCGCGGCCTCTTCGACCTGGCCGGCGTAGGTGAGGGCCATTCCAAGAGCCGAGAGCCCCGAGATGATGTCGAAGTGGTCCTCTCCCTCGTGGAGCACGCGCCAGCCGTCGAGCGCCTCGCGATAGAGCGCGACGGCCTCAGCGGCGTTCGTGCTCCGCAGCGTGTCGGCGAGGTTCTTCTTGGTGCGCAGGACTTGACCGTCGAGCGGGTCCCCGTTGCGCAGCCGGATCTCCAGCACCTTCCGGTAGATCTCGATCGCTTCCTCGTTGCGGCCCATCTCGCTCAAGATGAAACCGACGTTGGTCATCGCGGAGAGTGTGTCGTCGCCCTCGTCACCTTCGTGCGCGCGCGCGGCCGAGAGGCTGCGTTGATAGGCCGCGAGGGCCGCTTCGTTGTCGCCACGGTGGTAGAAATAAGAGCCGGTGAGCGATTCGAAGGTCGCGTCGAGCCGGGGATCAGGTTCCTCCATGCGCGCGCGTAACGCGCGGGTTTCTTCGATGACCGAGTTGGCTTCGTCATAGGCGTTGCGGCGAATGAGGACGTTGACGAGATTCAAATGCGCGCTGATCGCTCGCCGGAGCGGAGCGTTCTCGACGCCTGCGGCGAGCTCGATCGCGCGGCGGAGCTGCCGCTCGCTCTCCTCGTAACGCGAGAGCGCGCGGTAAGTGCTGCCGAGCGTTTCGCGTACGGCGGCCTCCACGAGCGGCTTCCCCGCGAGCGAGCCGCGATCGAGTTCCTCGCCGGCGGTATCGAGAATCTCGCGTACCGTCACCTCGCGACCGCGCGAGAGCTCCGGATCCGCCGACGCGAGCATCTTCTCGAGCACGCCGATCACGGCCTCCGATTCCGCCAGGCGCTCGCGCGCCTCGGCTTCGGCGTGGCGCGCGCGAATCGCCTGCGTCGTTGCGACGACCGCGCCCCCGGCGATCGCGAGGATCACCGCCGCCGCGGCGGCGACGAGCCCGCGATGCCGCTTCGTGAAGAGCGTGAGCTGGTAAATGGTGCTCGGCGGCCGCGCGAGAATCGGTTGCGACGTGAGATATCTTTCCAGGTCGACGACGAGCGCCGCGGCGCTCGCGTAGCGGCGCGCCGGGTCCTTTTCGAGCGCCGTGGCGACGATCGTCGCGAGGTCGGCGTCGATGAGCGCCGGGGCGGGTGACGCGGCGCGGAGCGCGCGCGGGGGCGTTTCGCAGATCACGCGCACCGCGTCGAGGATCGACGAATCCGACACGGCGTAGGGCCGTTCCCCCGTCAGAGCTTCGTGGAGCATGACGCCGAGCGCGTAGACGTCGGCGCGCACGTCGACGGCCGCGGGGTCGCCCTTCGTCTGCTCGGGGCTCATGTAGGCGAGCGTGCCCTTGATCATTCCGGTTCGCGTCAGCCCCGCATCCTCGCCGCCTTCGGCTTCGAGTGCGCGTGCGAGTCCGAAGTCGAGGATTTTCACGACGAGGCCGAGGTTCGTCGCCGATGCGAGGCTGCCCGGGCCGCTGCCGTCGCGCGGGGCGCTCGCGCTCTCGCCGACGATCACGTTGCCGGGCTTCAGGTCGCGGTGGATGACGCCGCGCTGGTGGGCGTGGTGGACGGCGGCAGCGATGCGCATGAGGACGCGCAATCGGTGGACGATCTCGGTACGAGTCACCGGTTGGGGGCGCCCGGCAAGATAGGCGCCGAGCGTGCGTCCCTCCGCGAGTTCCATCGCGAAGTAGAGTTGCCCGTCGTCCGTGGTGCCCGAGTCATAGATCGAGGCGATGTCAGGGTGGTTGAGGCGCGCGAGGGTCGCGACCTCGCGCTCGAACATGCGCCGCGTCATGTCGTCGACGAGGCGTCCACCGCGGACGAGCTTCAGCGCGACGCGCCGGCGCGGGCTGTCCTGTTCGGCCTCGTAGACCACCCCCATCC
>CAZPJJ010000348.1:0-4863 GCA_964586535.1 uncultured Acidobacteriota bacterium
CCAGTCCCGATGGGCGCGTCCTCGCGGGCGGTTGCGGCGACAACAGCGTCCGTTTCTGGACGACCGACGGCGCGACGGCCGCTAAGCGCAGCGGCTACGCCCACGCACCGCGCGTGCTCGCGTGGCGGCAGGACAGCCGGCTCCTGGCGACGAGCGGAAGCGAGAGTTGCCTGCTCTGGCATTTCGACGACGAGGCCCGGCTCGAACCCCGCTCGCTCGCGCTCGAGTCGCACCCCAGCTCGCTCGTCGCGGCGGCGTTTTCGCGCGGCGGGCCTTGGCTGGCGACATCGTGCGAGGCGGGTCAGCTCTGCACCTGGGATCCAGCGCGGTCCTGCGCACCACTAGCGTCGGTCGATCGCGGCTCGCGAGCCGAGCATTTGGCCTGGCGCGGAGGCGGAGCGACGAGCGGCGAGGCGCTCGCCGTCGCTTGCGACGCCGGTAAGCTCGAGGTCTTCGAAGTCCGCTGACGAGGAGCGGAAGCGCGGCAGCGTCGATGCTCGGACGCTGGAATCAGGCTTGCTGCGACGCGTAGGCTTTGATCTTCTCCAGCGCCGCGTGGAAACCGTTGCTGCGCATCGGGCTCAGGTGTTCCGTGAAGCCGATCTCGCGCACGAAGTCGGGCGGCGTGTCGATGATCTCGTCGGCGCTCCGTCGATCGTAGACGCGCAGGAGCACGGCGAGCAGGCCGGCGACGATCGCGGAGTCGCTCGTCGCATGGAAGTGCAAACGGTCGCCTTCGCGTTCGGGAACGATCCAGACTCGCGACTGACAACCGCGCACGCGGAACTCCTCGCGCTGCCATTCCTCGGGAAAGGGCGGTAGCTGCCGGCCCATCTCGATCAGGTACTGGTAGCGCTCGGTCCAGTCGGTGAGAAAGCGGAACTCCTCGACTAGTTCGCGCTGCGCGTCGAGGATGGAGTTCTGGGGGGCCGCATCCGGCCGCGTGTCGTCCGTCACGCTTTCGCTCCTTGCGGGGGGCTCGAGTCGACCTTCACTCTACACCGCGAGCCGCGCTTCGCCCCGCTTCCCCGAGGTCGGAGTGGACCGCGCCCGTCGCGCCTCGTAGATTTGCGAACGGGACGCCGGGGAGGCGCCCGTGAGCGCCATGCACAAAGTCGAAAACGTCCACATCCGCGGCCTTGTCCCGCTCGTCTCCCCGGCCGAGCTGAAGCTCGCCGTTCCCGTGAGCGAGCGCGCGGTGAAGACCGTCCTCGCCGGACGCGAAGCCGTCAAGAGCATCCTCTCGGGCGAGGACGACCGCCTGATGGCGGTGGTCGGCCCCTGCTCGATCCACGACATCGACGCCGCGCTCGAGTACGCCGAGCGTCTGGCCGCGGTCGCCGAGCGGATCGGCGACCGGGTCTTCGTCGCGATGCGCGCCTACTTCGAAAAGCCGCGCACGATCGTCGGCTGGAAGGGGCTCATCAACGATCCGCATCTCGACGGTACCTTCGACATGGCGACCGGGCTCGAGCGCGCACGGCGGCTTCTTCTGCGCCTCGCCGAGATGGGGCTTCCTGCGGCGACTGAAATGCTGGATCCGATCACGCCGCAGTACATCGCGGACCTGGTGACGTGGGCTTCGATCGGCGCCCGCACGACGGAGAGCCAGACTCACCGTCAGATGGCCTCGGGACTCTCGATGCCGATCGGCTACAAGAACGGCACGGACGGCGACCTCGGCGTCGCGATCAACGCGATGGCCGCCGCGGCGCAACCGCATTCGTTCCTCGGCATCGACCTCTCGGGCCGCACCTGCATGGTCCAGACGACCGGCAATCCGTGGGGGTGCGTCATCGTCCGCGGCGGGCGCTCCGGTCCCAACTACGACAAGGCCTCGTTGCGGGCGGCCGTGAAGCGCCTCGAGGAGGCCCATCTCCCGTCGCGGCTCGTCATCGACTGCAGCCATGCGAATTCCGCGAGGGACTTCCGCCGCCAGGCTGCGGTCTGGCGCGATGCCGTCGCTCAGCGCGTGGAAGGGGAGCGGCACCTCATCGGGCTGATGCTCGAGAGCAACCTCGAGGAGGGGCAGCAGGCGCTCGGTTCCGATCCGCGCCAGCTCTCGCGCGGCGTCTCGATCACGGACGCCTGTCTGGGTTGGGATGAAACCGCGACGCTGCTCTTGGAGGCCCGCGAGGCCCTCGCGGGGCAGACGCGGGGTCCCGTCGCGGAGCCACGCCTGACCTGAATCGTCCCCCGGCGCTTGCGGTGAAGCGTCTTGTTCGTCATTTTCTTGCGCGCGCCTGAATCCGAGCCGACCCGGTCCGGCGAACCTCATGGGCGACGCTACGAGCGCGTAGCGGCGCACGACGACGTTCCTCCGAGCGGGTAACCCCGCGGCCCACGTGGCGAACGCAGGGTAAAGACGCGGGCCATCGGGAAGGCGAGCCCATCGCTGCACTCGAGGGAGGTGCCGCCATCAGCGCCAGCGAATCGCTCTTGAGCCGCGTGGCACGCGGAGAAGAATCCGCCGTGCAGGAGTGCCTCCGCACCTACGGGGGCCTCGTCTGGTCGATGGCTTTGCGACTTCTCGGTGATCGCGCGGAGGCGGAAGACGCCGTGCAGGATGTGTTCGTGGATCTGTGGCGCACGGCCGGTCGCTTCGACGAGGAACGCTCGTCGGAAGCGGGCTTCGTCGCGATGGTCGCGCGCCGTCGGCTCATCGATCGGCGCCGGCGCATGTCTCGCCGGCCGCTGACCGAGGAGATCGTCGCGGACTCTCCGCCCCCCGAAGCGACCACACCCGAAGTGGAACTGCCGGGGCTCTCGCGCCGTGCGGAAGACGCTCTCCGGCAACTGCGTCCCGAGCAGCGGCGCGTCATCCAACTGGCGGTTTTCCTGGGTTATTCGCAGGACGAGATCGCGACGAAGACCGGCATGCCGCTCGGCACGGTCAAGACTCACGCGCGGCGCGGACTCTTGAAGCTGCGCGAACTTCTGACGGGCGCGCCGGCGGCGACGGCACGCGGTGGGGAGACGACCCCATGAGCCGCGAGCGCCGCGAGCACGAAGAACGGCTGCTCGCTCTTCTCGTCGACCGCGCGACGAACGGGCTCGATCGCGAGGATGCGTGGGACCTCGCGCACCGTCTTGCCGCGGATCCCGTCGAAGGCGGGCACGAATTCTCCACCATCGACGCGATCGTCGCGGAACTCGACGTCGAGGCAGGCGAGATCGCCGCGGAGCCCATGCCGGAGGCCTTGCGCCAGCGCATTCTTGCCGACGCGCCGCGCCACACGATCGGTGTCGCCAGTGGCGCTCTCGCGACCGTGCCGTTCGCGCCGCCCGCCGCGCGCGCGTCCTTCATGCCCTGGGCGGTCGCCGCGGCCGCGCTTTTCGCCGCGATTTGGGGATGGTGGCCGCGTGCGCCGGGCGCACCGGGTGGCGTCCCCGAGGCTCAGGTCGCCGTGGCGCAGCCGGCGGGGCCAGTCGAATCCCCCTCGACTTCGCCGACGGTCGAAACCGACATCACCGCCGCCCCGGCGACGGTCCGGGCCGAGCCCGCTCCGGAAGAAAGTCGCGCGGCCGAGAACGCCGCTCCTCGGACCGACCCACCGCGCGCGATCGTGCAGGCGCCGAGGCAGCCTCGATCCCGCTCCGCGGCGGACGAGCTCGCGGCCTTCCTGGCGGAGGCGCGCGACGTCCATCGCGAGCCGTGGCAGCGTACCGAGGACGTCGCGGCACTCACGGCGAACGGCGAGGTCGTGTGGAGCGACGAGCGGCAGGAGGGCTTCATGCGCTTCGAGGGGCTGCCGCCGAACAACCCGGCCAGCTACCAGTATCAGCTCTGGATCTTCGACGGCGAGCGCGACGATCGTTATCCGGTCGATGGCGGCGTCTTCGACATCGCGGTACACGGCAAAGAGACGATCGTTCCGATTCGCGCGACGCTGCCGGTCAAGCGCGCGCAGATGTTCGCGGTGACGCTCGAACCGCCGGGCGGGGTGGTGGTCTCCTCCCGCGAGCGGCTCTTGCTCCTGGCAAGAGTCCCGTAAAGGACCGGTGGGTCATCAGCGCCCGGCGCTCCTCGGGCTGCCTGGGTTCGCCGTCACAGCGCACGAAAGAGCGAGAGAGGCGAGCACTCGTGCCGCCTCGCTCCAGCGTTTTGCGAACGACGAAGGTCAGGCGCTGGCGGACTTGCCGGGTACTTCGCGCCTGCGGAAGTCGATGCGTCCTTGGGCATCGACGTCGACGACGACATCGTGCGCGAGCACGAGCGCGAGCATCTCGGCTTCGAGAGCTGCGCGATAGGCCCAATCGAGGACGGCTTCGACCTCGCACGCGGGGGGCATCGCGCCGCCGCGCGCGGCGCGCAGCGAATCGACGATGCGGTCTATCTCCGCTTCCGAGAGCAGGAAAGAAGGCGCGGGCGATCGCCCGGCGGTCTCGCGAGGCAGCGGTCCATCGAGGTCGCGGCCGACGTCACCGGCGTTTCGCTTGCAGGACGGTGTGTTCATCGCGGGATCCTCGTTCTCTCTCTCTCCGACGCTCACAGGGAGAGTTCGACGGGAGAAGCTCCGCGGATTCAGAGAATCTCGTGCGAGGGATCCTCGTGCTCGGAAACCCGCTTGCGCGGGCGCGTCGCCACCTCGAACCAGACGAGCAGCGGCATCGCGATCGCCCACATGACGCCGACCCCGAGCGGGCCGATCCAGGCCTGGGCGGGGAACTCGATTGCGCCGAGCCTGGCCCCCGCCAGGTACGAGAGCGGCCCTCCGACGACTCCCAGGAGGGCGGCGAGAACGGGGCTCCCGCGCAGCCAACTCATCGACGAGCGCATGGTGGCCGCGAAACCGATCCAGAGGCTCACCATCCACAGCGTGCTGGGGGCTCCCAGGGCGGTCTGGGGCGGGAAGGCGATCA
>CAZPJJ010000349.1:0-4818 GCA_964586535.1 uncultured Acidobacteriota bacterium
CTCGCGCCGGTGCTCCTGCGTGCCAAGCCCGAAGCGCAGCTCGCCCGCGTGGGCTCGATCTTCTGGCTCTCGCTGCAGCCCGGCGAGCCGCCGCGCACCGCCGAGTGCATCCTCCCCGAGGCCGCGACGCGCTACCGTGCGCTCTTCCACGCGCTCCTCGAGCGCGGCATCAATCTCGCGCCCTCGGCCTACGAGGTCGGCTTCCTCGGTCTCGCGCACACCGAAGCGCATCTCGATGCGCTCGCTTCCGCGCTCGACGAGGCGCTGCGGTGAGCGAAGGCGCTGCCCGGGACGCGCGCCAAAGCGCTCCCAAGAAGACGCGCGCGGCGGGGCCGAAGATCGCGCCGGAGCGCGCGCTCCAGCTCGGCTTCATGCTGCTGCTCGCGGTCTGCGCGGCGCAGGTCTGCTGGTGGATCTTCGACGAGTTCGTGCACACGCAGCGCGTCCACGAGGAGATCCTCGCGCATCACGCCCGGGACGCCGCGGCGGCGCGGCATCTCATCGAGAGCGGGCTCACGGTCGAAGAAGCGCTCGTGCTCTTCGACGACCTCGTACCCACGGACGGCCCCGAACTCGTGACGGTCGATCCCGTGATCCTCGCGGACCTCACCGAAAGACGCCGCGCTCGGCTCAACCGCTTCGGCTGGGAGGGCTCGTTCTTCCTGCTCGTCATCGTCGCGGGCTCGCTCGTGCTCGCGCGCGCGATCCGCCAGGACACGATCCTGCGGCGTCGCCAGCAGAACTTCGTCGCGGCGGTCTCGCACGAGTTCAAGAGCCCCGTGGCCTCGCTGCGCCTCACGGCCGAGACGCTGCTCTACCGCGATCCCGCGGCCGAGCAGCGCAAGCGCCTCGCGACGCGTCTCGTCGAAGACATCGACCGCCTCGAGACGATGGTCTCGAACATCCTCGACACCGCGCGCATCGAAGAGGGGGCGCTGCGCCTGCAGCCCGAGCGCATCTCGCTCGCGCGCGCGGTCGCGCAGGCGGCGGCCGAGATCGATGCGCGCGCCAAAGAGGCGCAGGTCCAAGTCGAAACCGAGGTCCCCGAAGAAGCCGAGATCGTCGCCGATCCCGTCGCGCTGCGCTCGATCCTGCGCAACCTCTTCGACAACGCGCTCAAGGCGACGGCGGCGCGCGAGGGCGGGCGGGTGACGGTGTCGGCGAGCGCGGACGCGCGGCACGTGACGCTCGTCGTCGCTGACGACGGCGTGGGCTTTCCCCCCGAGGACGCCGAACGCCTCTTCGAGAAGTTCTACCGGCCCGGCGACGAGATGACGCGCCAGAGCCGCGGCTCGGGACTCGGGCTCTATCTCGTGCGACGCTTCCTCGAACTCGACGGCGGTCGCATCGAAGGCGCGAGCGCGGGACCTGGCCAGGGCGCGCGCTTCACGCTGCAGTGGCCGCTCCCCGAGGATCAGGCATGACCGACCACAGGCCACCGCGCGTTCTCGTCGTCGAGGACGAAATGCACCTCGCACTCGGCATCCGCGAGAACCTCGAGGCCGAGGGCAACGAGGTCGACGTCGTCCACGACGGCCTCGCCGCGCTCGAACGGCTGCGCGCGAAGCGCTACGACCTCGTCGTGCTCGACGTCATGCTGCCCGGCATGGACGGCTACACGCTCTGCGAGACGATCCGCGACGACGGCGATCGTACGCCCGTGCTCTTTCTCACGGCGCGCGGCGGCGCCGACGACCGCGTGCGCGGCCTCGAAGCGGGCGGCGACGACTACCTCGCCAAGCCCTTCCACCTGCGCGAGCTCCTCTTGCGCGTCGCGGCGATCCTGCGCCGCGGAAGCTGGTACCAGGTCATGCCCTCCGCGGGTTCGGTCGTGCGCTTCGGCGACAACGTCGTCGACTTCCGCACCTACCGCGCGACGGCCTGGGACGGCCGCGAGCACGCGCTCACGCAGAAAGAAGTGATGATCGTCAAGGCGCTCGCCGAGCGCGCGGGAGAAGTCGTCTCGCGCGAGGACATCCTCGAGAAGGTCTGGGGCTACGAGGTCTTTCCCTCGACGCGCACCGTCGACAACTTCGTCGTGCGGCTGCGCAAGCGCTTCGAGCCCGATCCCGAGAACCCGCGCTACATCCACACGGTCCGCGGCGTGGGCTATCGTTTGACTCTGCAAGCGGAGGAACCGCGATGAGCGAGCGAATGCTGCTCCGCGCGCTGCGCGGCGAAGCAACCCCGCGCCGGCCGCTCTGGATCATGCGCCAGGCGGGGCGCTATCTGCCCGAGTACCGCGAGCTGCGCCGCCGGCATTCGTTCGAGGCGCTCTGCTCCGAGCCCGAGCTCGCCGCCGAAGTCACGCTCCAACCGCTGCGCCGCTTTCCGCTCGACGCCGCGATCGTCTTCGCCGATCTCATGTCGCCGCTCGCGGCGCTCGGCATCGCGTTTCGCTTCGATCCCGGCCCCGTGCTCGAGTCGCCCGTGCGCAACGCCGCGCAGGTGCACGCGCTCCGCGATCCCGCGCCGGAAGAGATCGCCCCCGAGGTGACGGCCGCGCTGCGCATCCTGCGCCGCGAGCTGCCGGCCGAGACGGCGCTGCTCGGCTTCTCGGGCGCGCCGCTCTCGCTCGCGGCCTACGTCATCGAAGGCGAGGGCAGCAAGAGCTCGTTCCCGGCGCTGCGCGCGTTCATCGCGCGCGATCCCGCGCTCTTCGCCACGCTCATGGCGCGCCTCGCCCGGCTCTCCGCCGACTACCTCGTCGAGCAGGTCCGCGCGGGCGCCGACGCCGTGCAGGTCTTCGACACCTGGGCGGGGCTGCTCTCGCTGCGCGACTGGCGTGCGCACGTGCGGCCGCATCTGCTCGCGCTCCTCGAGCGCGTCGGCGAAGCGGGCGCGCCGCGCATCCTCTTCGTCAACGACGCGCCCCATCTGCTCGCCGAATACGCTGCGCTCCCTTGCGAGGCGATCGCCTGCGACTGGCGCCTCGATCTCGCCGAAGTGCGCGCGCTCGTCGGTCCGGGCCGGGGGCTGCAGGGGAATCTCGATCCCGCGCTCCTCCTCGCCGGACCCGAGCCCACGCGCCAAGCGGCACGCGAGTTGCTCGCGCGCTTGCCCGCTCAGGGCCACGTCGTCAACCTCGGTCACGGCATCCTGCCCGAGACCCCCATCGAATCCGTGCAGGCGCTCATCGAGACCGTGCACGGCGAGGGCCACACCCCATGAGCCACCACCACGATCACGAGCGGCCGGTCGCCCGCGCCGTCACGATCGATCTCATCGAGCGCTACGACCAGCCCGGTCCGCGCTACACGAGCTATCCCACCGCCGTCGAGTTCCACGAGGGCGTGACCGCCGAGATCTACGAAGAGCGCCTCGCCGAGGCGGCGCGCGTCGGCGGAGAACCGCTCTCGGTCTACATGCACCTGCCCTTTTGCGAGGAGCGCTGCCTCTTCTGCGGCTGCCACGTCATCATCACCCCGCACAAAGAGCGCGCGCGTCCCTACCTCGAGCTCATCAAGCGCGAGATCGCGATGGTCGCGGAGCGGCTCGGATCGCGGCGGCACTTCAGCCAGCTCCACCTCGGCGGCGGCACACCGACCTATCAATCACCCGAAGAGCTCACCGATCTGCTGAAGCACTTCCTCTCGTTCTTCGAGCCCGTCTCCGGCGCCGAGCTCGCGATCGAGGTGGATCCGCGCGTGACGAGCCATGCGCACATCGACGCCCTCGCCGCGCTCGGCTTCAATCGCATCTCGATGGGCGTGCAGGATTTCACCCCCGTCGTGCAGGAAGCGATCAACCGCGTCCAGTCGCGCGAGCAGACCGAGGACCTCGTCGCCTACGCGCGCACGAAGGGCTTCACCGGCACCAACATCGATCTCATCTACGGGCTGCCGCACCAGACGCCCGAGACCTTCGAACGCACCGTCGACGCCGTCATCGAGATGGGCGCCGATCGCTCGGCGGTCTATTCCTTCGCCTTCGTGCCGTGGATCCGCGGACACCAGAAGAAGCTCGACACAGAGACGCTGCCGCCTCGCGAAACCAAGATCGAGCTCTTCGCCGTCGCGCGCGAGCGCTTCCTCGCCGCGGGCTACGACGCCATCGGCATGGACCACTTCGCCAAGCCCGACGACGAGCTCGCCGTGGCCAAGCGCGAGCACCGCCTCAAGCGCAACTTCCAGGGCTACACGGTCATCCCCGCGCCCGACGTGATCGGCATCGGCATCTCGGCGATCGGCGACGTGCGCGGCGCCTACGTGCAGAACCTCAAGAAGCTCAGCCAGTACGAGCAGGCGATCGGCGCCGGCCGCCTTCCCGTCGAGCGCGGCATCGTGCGCACCGGCGAGGACGACGTGCGCCGCACGATCATCCACGAGCTGATGTGCAATTTCGCCGTCGACGTGCGCGCCATCGAGAGCGACTTCGGCGTCGACTTCGCCGAGCGCTTCCGCGTCGACATCGAGCGCCTGCGCGCCCACGAGGCGAACGGCCTCGTGACGATCGCGCCCGAGCGCATCGCCGCCACGCCCGCGGGCGAGCTCTTCGTCCGCAACCTCGCGATGTGCTTCGACACCTACTGGCGCGACAAACACGAGGGCGGCGAGAAGCCCGTCTTCAGCCGCACGGTCTGACGCATGCGCCCATCCGTGATCGTCGTCGTCGGCGCGGGCATCTCCGGCCTCGCGGCCGCGCGCGCCGCGGCCGACGTCGCGAAACGCGAGGGTGCCGCGCTCGAGGTCGTCGTCTGCGAGCGCGAGCCCGTCGTCGGCGGAAAGGCCACGACGGTCGCTTCCGGCGGCTCGTGGCTCGTCGAAGAAGGCCCCACGGGCTTTCTCGACGCCGAGCCGGCGCTCGACCGTCTCGTCG
>CAZPJJ010000350.1:0-4811 GCA_964586535.1 uncultured Acidobacteriota bacterium
CGCGAAACCCTCGGGCGCGACGATCTCGCTGCGCGCGTCGTAGACGAGATCGCCGATCACGCGCCCCGAGGGTCCGATGCGCAGCTCGTCGCATTCGATGCGCGCGCCGGCACCGAGCTCGCCGTCGAGCTCGACGAGACCGGCGGTCACACGCACGGGTCCCGAGATGCGCCCCTTGATCACGACCTCGGCCGCCGAGATCGCCAGCGCTCCCATGACGCGCGTCTCGCCGCCGAGCGCGACGCGCTTGCCACCGGCGATGAACGCGTCGCCGCGCACGATGCCGTCGAGGTTGATCTCGCCGAGCGCCGCCGCGCGCAGATCGTCGCCGATCTCTCCCGACACGGAGAGCGCGAAGGCCGCCAGGTTGGCGTCGGCGGCGATGCGCCCCGCGATGTCGATCTCCTGCGCGACGATGCTCAGGTCGCCCGACACGTCGCCCGAGACCATCGCCTGGTTGACGATCGCGTAGACGTCTCCCGCGGCGGTCTCGCCTTGCGGGATGCGCAGCATCGGCAGCGAGACGACGCGCGTCCCGCCCATCTCGACGAGTTCGTCCTCGGCTCCGAGCCAATCGACGAACGACGCACGAGCGGCGGTCGGCGCGACGAGTCCCAGCATGAGCAGGACGAACACCGTATTTGGTCGCCAGGTCTTCATCCGGCGATCCTCCTCGCCGCAATCCCGATAGAGTGGGTCGCGGCGCCCGTTCCGTGCGAAGCGGATCTCGAACGGGCCGCGCGCGACCGCTTGCGGTCGGGCCGTCCCTGCCAACGGTTCGAGATCAAAAGCCGATCTCCTCGCGGACGCCGCGAGCGCGGCGCCGGGAGAGCGGAACCTCGGTATGCTGGGCGTCGTTCAGCTCGAGCACGAAATTGCCCGATTCGCCGGGTTTGACCGACGCGATGAACGAGAGATTCACGAGCGCGGAGCGATGTGTGCGGCGGAAGCCGTGCTCGCGAAGCTGGTCCTCGACCTCTTGCAGCGTTCGCGGCACAAGGAAGGACTCGGCGTCCTTCCACGCGAACACGAGCGTGTGATCGGCCGTGACGTGCGTGATCTGCGCGGGATCGAGCAGCACGATGCGCCCGCGCCGGCGCGCGACGAGCCGCGTCGGCATGTTCGGCTGCTTGGCGAGCATGCGCGCCAGGCCGTCCTGCGGCTTTTCTTTCTCGAGCCGCCGCGCCACTTTCTCGAGCGCTTCGCGCAGCCGCTCGGTCGTGGCGGGCTTGACGACGTAGTCGACGGCGTCCGCTTCGAAAGCCCGCACGGCGTACTCGTCGTACGCGGTGACGAAGACGACCGCGGGGATCTCCTCCAGCCGGTCGAGCACGTCGAAGCCGTCGCCCCCGGGGATCTGGATGTCGAGAAAGACGACGTCCGGATCGGCTTGCTTGATCTTGGCTACGGCGTCGCGGACGGTATCGGCCTCCGCGACGACCTCCGCGAGGCCGGTCTCATCCAACAAGCGCATCAGTCTGCGCCGGGCAGGGGGCTCGTCCTCGACGATCACGGTTCTCAGTTTCATCGCCTCGTTCCCTCCGTCGTGTCGGCGACGGGAAACACGATCATGGCCATCGTGCCCTCGCCGTCGGCCGCCTTGCCGATGTGCAATCTGCCGCCGCGCAGCGCGGCGGCTCGCGCGGCGACATTCTCGAGCGCGTGCCCACGCGGCAGGACCCCTTCGGCCGCCGCGCCGGGCCCGGGCCCTCGATCGCGAATCTCGATCACGACCTCGTTGCCCACGCGCTTGGCATCGACGTCGATCGCCCCTTTGCCCGTCTCGGGATCGCGGCCGTGCACGACGGCGTTCTCGACGAGCGGCTGCAGGATCAAGGGCGGCACGGGCTCGTGGGCGATGCCCGGATCGAGGCGCACGCGGCACATCAGCCGCTCGCCGAAGCGCGCCTCTTCGATCTCGAGGTAGTCGCGAATGAAATTGATCTCTTCTTCGAGCGGGACTTCGCGCTCGCCTCCCTTGCGGAAGGCATAGCGGAAGAGCCCCGCGAAGCGCTCGAGCAATTCCTCGGCCCACTCCGGATCCTCGCGGACGAGAGCGGCCGTCGTGTTGAGCGCGTTGAAGAAGAAATGCGGATTGATGCGCGCCTGCAGGGCCTTGAGTTCGGCGCGGGTCGCGCGCTCGCGCTCTTGGACCTGCGCGAGGCGCTCGGCGGCGAGCATCTCCTGGGTGCGCGCCAGGCGCACGGTGAGGTCCTCGTAGACGAAGACCAGCACGCCCGCGACGAGCGCGAGCAGGCCGTTGAACCCGCCGACGAGCAGCACGTAGCGCCAGGCATGGAGGACATAGCGCGGGTACACCCAGAGCACGATCGCCGTCGCGGCGAACGCCCCGCCCATGAGCGCGAGCACGCCCAGTGCGTAGCGCACGGGGGCCGAGTACGCGCTGAGCCGGGGCAAGACCTCGCGGCCGGTGATCGCGGCGATCAACCCGGCGATCGCACCCGTGATCGATCCAACGACGACGAGCGGTCCCTCGAGCCGGCCGCGCTCGAGCACGGCGGCGAGCACGCCCACGAGCGCCCCGACGCCCGCGCCGAGCACTCCCGCGACGACGATCTCGACACCGACGTAAAGTGCGCGCGGTCGCACGGGGCGAGGCGTGACGGCGAGCCGCGCTTCGCTCATCGCGCGTCCCCCGCGTCGGCCTGGCGCTCGATGACGACGATCGTCATGTCGTCCGCTGCGGGTTGGTCCTGGACGTGCGCGAGGTAGGCCTGCAACAGTTCGTCGAGAACCGCGCGCGCGCCGCGGACGCGCGCGGCGGCGAGGATCTCGCGCACGCGCTCCGTCCCGAACTCGAGGTTCGCGTCCTTCGCCGCCGGCGCCTCGACCAGCCCGTCCGTGAAGATGACGAGCGTCTCGCCGGGCGCGAGACGCTCGGCGCCCGACTCGTAGGGAATCCCCGCGTTGACGCCCAGGGGCAGCCCGCATGCCTCGAGGGCACGCACGCCGCCGGGTCCGGCGACGAGCGGGGGGTGGTGTCCGGCGAGCGAATAGGCGAGATCGCCGCTCCGCGGCTCGAGGACGACGTACGCGAGCGTCACGAGGCGGCCAGGGCGGCTGCCCTGCCCCAGGGCCTCCGAGAGGATGTGCGTGATGCGCGCGGGACACGACTCGCGCGGCGCGATCGCTCGGGCCAGCGCCTGGACGCTCGCCATGAGCAGGGCCGCAGCGACGCCTTTGCCGACGACATCGCCGACGGTGATGCCGATGCGGCCCTCGGGCAGCGCGATGAAATCGAAGGTGTCGCCGCCCACCATCGCGGCGGGCCGGCAGAGATAGGCGATGTCGTAGCCCTGGAGACGGGGCGCCTGCTCGGGCAGCAGTTCCTGCTGCACCTCCCGAGCGAGCGACATCTCGCGTTCGAAGGCCTCCTTCTCGCGCAGCTCCTGGTAGGCGCTCTCGAGCGAGGTCTTGAGCCGGTCCCAAGCGATGAGCGCGCCGCCGATGAGGAACGCCAGAATCGTGTTCGCGCCGACGAGCGCCGCGAAATCGAGCGGCCGCGAGAGCACGAGCCACGGACGATCGAGCACCGAGAGCATGCTCACCGCGAGCGATCCGCCGACGACGGTGAGCAGAATCACACCCTGGCGCAGGATCGGCCGCAGCCCCGCGAACTGCGGGAGCGCGTAGCGAGACCCGACGAAAGTCGAGAGCGTGATCCCGAGCGCCATGAGCACGCTCATGCGGACGAACCACCAGTCGAAGGTGCGCTGTTCGCCGAGCGTCGCGATGAGCACCTGGACGGCGATCCCGAGCAGTGCCCCGATGACCGCGGCGCCCACGGTCCAGCCGACCAGGTTGCGGATCATCGTCGGCGGCCGCACGCCGGTGGCGGGCGCAGCGAAGGCGTTGATCCGGGGAGCGGCGTGCTCGGTCAAGAAGGCCTCGTCCGACGTAGGGTCGGGAACGAGGGGATTCTAGACCGCTCGTGTGAATGGTCGGCCGCGACCGCCCAGGGGTTCGCGAACGGCCCCCGAACGGTCGTGAGCGGTTTCGGTCGCGGGAAGCCCCCGAGCCGCCCACGCTTGACGGACGCATCCACCCCTGCCATTTTTCGTCGCCTTCGCCCGGGGGTCTGAATCGCGTGGGACTACTTTTCGGCGCCGGCTGGATCAAAGACCTCTCGTCTCGCCTCGCCCCGCTCTGGGTGACACCACTTCCGGGCGGGTTCGTCGAGAACCAGAGTGAGCATCCCAACGCGATCGTCGCGGGGAACGGCCGTGTGCTCGTCTGGAGCAACGACCTGCTCCTGGCGATCGACCCCACGACCGGCGCCGTCGCCGAACGCATCAAGCTTCACGGCGCGCGGCACGAAGGCTTCACGGATGATGGCGCCCTCGTCTTCGCCAAGCGCCAGCAACTGACTCGCCTCGATCCGCTCACGCTCGCTTGGAGCGACATGACCCCACCGATCTCGGGGTCCCGCGTCGCCACGGACCACCCCGACGACCCCACGAGCGACCCGCTCCTCGTCGTCGGGCGCCGCTCGCTGCGCGCGCGCCTCGAGGTGCGGTCGCGCGTGACGCGGCACCGGCTGCTCGTCTGCGACGAAGGACACCCACCTCGCGAGCACGAAATCGCCTCGTACACACTGCGCACCGACCGCCTCGAACTCGTCGACCGCGGCGGCTTCGTCGTCAGCGGTCGCGTCGGGTCGGATCCGGAGTGTCCGACGGCTTCGATCGCCGCGTGCGAGCGCGGCTCCGTCGCCATCGTCCGTCGCCGCTTTCGCGAGTGGCACGAGCACTCGATCTCCGCCGACGGCGCCGATCTCGTGGGCCACGGGC
>CAZPJJ010000351.1:0-4804 GCA_964586535.1 uncultured Acidobacteriota bacterium
CTTCGACAAGCCCGTTCTCCCTATCTTTCGATCGCGGCGCGCGCCGCATGGCGAACCACTGCGGTGCTCGTGGGCCGCCGGCACCCGCCTGCAGCAGGACGGCCGCGGATTATCGCGCACTGCGGGCCGCTCCGCCTGCCGCTCCGCGCGGGTGCGCGCCCCGGCGTCTCCCCGCCGGGACACCTTCTCACTCGCTCGCGGCCTCCACGATGCCCGTCGCCGCAAGATTGACGATGTCCGCCGCGCTCGCGCCGTAGGCGAGCAGCTGCGCGGGGAGCCGCGCCCCCATCAGCACCGGCCCCACGGTCACGGTCTCGCCGACGTTTTGCAGGAGATCGAGCGCCAGGTTGCCGGCGTCGAGATCGGGAAAGACCAGCACGTTCGCATTGGCTCCGAGCTCGGCGAAAGGGAAATACCCGCGGCGCAGCTCCGCGTCGAGGGCTGTCGAAAGCTGCATCTCGCCATCGACGACGAGCTCCGGCGCGCGCTCTTTGACGATCCGCGCGGCCTCGCGCACCCGCCTCGCGTGGGGGTGGTCGACGCTGCCGAAATTCGAGAAGGAAAGCATCGCCACGCGCGGCTCGATCCCCAGCGCGCGAACCTTTCGCGCGGTGAGCAACGCAATCTCTGCCAGGTCCTCGGCGCTGGGGTCGATATTGACCGCGCAATCCGCGAGGAAGTACGTCTCGTCCGGCCGCAGCACGATGTGATGGCTCGACACGCGCCTGATCCCCGGCGCCGTGCCGATGACTTCCAAGATCGTGCGCAGCGAATCCGTGTACGGCGCGCGAAGACCCGAGAGCATCACGTCGGCATCCTTCGAGCGCAGCATGAGCGCCGCGAAGTACTCGGGATTGGCCAGCCGCCGGCGCGCCGCCTCGCGCGTTACGCCGCGGCGCTGCCGCAGCCGGTAGTAGGCGTCGGCGTAGGCCTCTCGCTGCGGCGCCTTGGCGGGATCGACGACGAGCACGCCCGAGAGGTCGATGCCGAAGCGCTCGGCGCTCGCCCGCACGTCGTCATCGGCGCCGACGACGATCGGCTCGGCGATGCGGTCGTCGACCAGCACCCGGCAAGCTCGCAGCACGCGCTCCTCGACGCCGTCTGCGAAGACCACGCGCCGGCTCTGCTGGCGCGCTTTGAAGACGAGCTGGCGGAGGGTCTCCCGCCCCGTCCCCAGCCGCACGGTCAGCCCCTCGCGATACGCGTCGATGTCGACCGCGTGTCGCGCGACACCTTCCTCGACCGCCTGGGCCGCGACCGCCGCCGACTCCCAGGCGAGGATGCGCGGATCGATCGGCTTCGGCAGCAGGTACTCGGGCCCGAAGGAGAGCCGCGTGTCGCCGTAAGCGCGCACCACCTCGTCGAGGACGTCCTCGCGCGCGAGTTCGGCGAGCGCGCGAACGGCGGCGAGCAGCATCCCGCTCGTGATCCGCGTCGCCTGCACGTCGAGCGCCCCGCGCAGGATGTAAGGGAAGCTCAGCAAGTCGAGGATCGCGTTCGGTCGCGCGGGGTCGCTCGTCGCGACGATGACGTCGCGCCGGCTGGCGCGTGCCTCGTCGTACTCGATCTCCGGCTGGGGCGTCGCGAGCGCGAGTACGATCGGATAGGTGGCCATCTGGCGGATCGCTTCGGCCGTGAGCACCCCGCCCGTCGAGGCGCCCACGAACACGTCGGCGCCCCGCAGTCCTTCCAGGAGCGTGGGCGGAAAGTCCGCGCGCGCCAGCTCCCGCTGGTAGGCGTGGAGATCGTCGCGATCGGGGTGGACGAGACCGCGCACGTCGTAGAGCGCGAGATTCTCCGGGTGCACCCCCATCTCCAGCAGCAGGCGCGCACAGCCGATGCCGACCGTCTCGGCGCCGCAGATCACGACGCGCGCCCCCGCGAAAGTCTTCGCGGCGAGTTCGAGCGCATTCGAGAGCGCCGCCGCCGCAACGACGGCCGTACCGTGGAGGTTCTCGTGGAGGACGGGGATCGAGAGCGCCTCGCGCAGCCGGTCGTGGGCGATCAGGCCCTCGGGAGAGCGGATGTCCTTCAGGCTGATCCCGCCGAAGGTCGGCGCCACCGCGCGCACCGCGGCCACGAGCGCGTCGGGATTATGGACGTCGAGCTCGAGATCGAAGACGTCGATGTCGGCGAGCCGCTTCATCAGCACGGCGATGCCCTCGAGCATCGGCTTCGCGGCTTCGGGGCCCAGGTCGCCGGCGCCCGTCACGGCGCTGCCATTGCTGACCACGCCGACGAGATTGCCGCGCGCCGTGTAGCGGAACGACGCGCCGGCTTCGGCGGCGATCGCGCGTGCGACGAACGTGGCGCCGGGGAGATACGCGAGCCGCATGTCGCGGGGGCTCATGCACGGCTTCGTCGCGTAGAGGGCGACCTTTCCCGGTTTCGGCCGGGCGTGGTACTCGAGCGCGTCTTCCTTGCGAATCATCGGTCTCCTCCCGGCGGCAGCGGGAAGCGCTCGCGGGTCTCCGCGAAGACGTTCGCCGCGCCGGCCACGGGACGTGCCTGAAGGACGTGAAGAGACGTATCCTCGATCGCGAACTCGATATTGAGCGGATAGCCATAGCCGCGCTCGAGGGCGAGCGCGACCTGGACCAGCTCCTGGATCTCGACGTATTCGAGCGCCGCGCGCAAGCGCTGATGGTAGGGCACTTCCACGAGGCGCGTCCCCTGCCCCGCAGCTTCGTCGAAGACGACTTGCTGGAGCTTGTCCGCCGTCGCGTAGCGCAGCGCCAGCGGGCGCTCCCGATCGTCGTTCTCCTCGTCCTTGAGCACGACGATCTGATCCGCCGCGACGAGTCCCGAGACGATCCCCTCGCCAAGCCCGTAGCCCACGTTGATCACCATCTCGCGGTGGCGCCCTCCCGCGGGATTGATCGTTTGCGCGACGCCCGAGACGCGCGCGCGCACCATCCGCTGGACGAGCACACCGCCGCCCGTATCGACGGGATCGAGACCGAACGCCGCCCGATTGTGGATCGCGCGCTCGGTCCAGAGCCCGCTCCAAGCGCGGCGCACGTGGGCGAGAAGCGACGCCTCGCCCCGGACGAAGAGAAACGTGTCGAACTCGCCCGCCCGGGAGCGCGACTCGCTGTCCTCCTCGAGGCCCGACGACCGCACCGCGACGAAGGCGGCGTCGTCCGGCGCGCCTCGGGAAAGCGCGCGATACGCGTCGAGCACGGCGCTGACCACGGCATCGGGCAGGACGACGGTCTCCCAGAGCTCGCGAATCTCGAACGAGCGCCGGGCAAGGTCGAGATCGTTGCGCACGAGGATGCGCTCGATCGCGTCGCGCAGCGGGCGGCGGCCGTCGCCCTTCGACTCGACGACGGTGTCCATCGCGGCCCTGAACGCGCGGTTGGTGACGACGAACCAGGGCGGTACGCCGGAGTCCAGGGCGAGGACGCCGACCTCCGCGAGGTTTGCCGCCTTCCACCCGATCAGCGGCTGCATCTCGAGACCGCCGTCCCGGGGCTCGATGACGAAGCGCCCGCCCAACGCATCGAGGCGCGCGCGATCGGTGCGGGAGAGCGCGTTCGCGACGCGCGCGATCTCCGCACGGTCGGCAGCGTCCGCCGGCGAGACCTCGTCGAGGCGCGAGAGCGCGCGGAGCACGTGCCGCGCGCGCGATGCATCTTCCGCACCGACGGCGTCACCACCCAACGCGCGGAGTTCGGCGACATCGCGGGAGCGCACGCGCGCAAGGCTCTCGGCAGCGGCGCGGTCGACGATCGCCGCAACCGGGGCGGTCGCCGACCCCGTGACGAGGCCGACGCGCGCACCCAGATCCTCGGCCGCATCGAGCACGGCGCGGGCGCGCAGCGCCTCGACGCGCAGCGCGAGAATCTCGGTGACGTGGTGGGCGCGCGCGAGGAAGCGCCGCGCTTCCGCGGAGCGGGCGCGGAAGGTCTCGCGCAGGCGCAGAATCGACGTGCGGAGGCGGTCGCGCGCCGCGCCACCGACCGCGGGATTGTCGAGCAAGAGCCGCAGGAGGCGGACGCGATCGTCGTCGGCGGCGGCTCCCGACGCGGTACCGAAAGCGTCGACCGCGCCCGTCAGCAGCTCGCGGACCGCGTGCCGCGCTAGCTCCGGCGCCTCGAGCCGGCGGAGTACCTTCTCGAGCAGATGACAGGCGCGCAGCCGTCGACCCCGCAGCGCGAGCACGGTCGACGCGTCGGCGGAATCCGCCAGCGCACGATCGCAGTCGGCGAGCTGGCGGAGGTGATCGTGGAGTGCCAGCGCGTCCGGTGACTGACCGAGGATGCGCAGCACGCCCTCGTCCGCGTCGAGCACGAGCAGGTCGCCGTCACGCAGCACGTCCTCACGACGACGGATGCGCGTCCGCGCGACGACCGAGAGCCCACCGATCTCGCGCCGCTCTTCTTCGTATTCGAGCGCCTCGTAGCGCAGCGCGAGCGTGCCGAGGGAATCCTGCCAGCTCCCATCGACGACGAGCGCGGGCTTGCCGAACTGATTCGCCAGCAACCCGGCGTGGCTGAGCACGCCGCCGCCCGTCGAGACGATCCCGCGCGCGCGGTAGAGGTATGCGTTGTCTTCGGGACGCATCGCGGGAACGACGAGGATCGCCCCCAGGACGTCCTGAGCGGAGCGCCCGGCAAGGCCCAGAGCCGCGCGGCCGACGGCGCGGCCCGGAGAAGCGCGCAGCCCCGGCAGGAAACGCTCCTCGCGCGCGCCGCTCAGGGCGGCCTCGGCCGGAGTCGCGAGCACCGCGCTCGCGACGGCACGCGGCTCCGCCGCCTCCGCGAGCCTGCGCCACGCCTCGCCCGCGCCGAGCTACGCG
>CAZPJJ010000352.1:0-4792 GCA_964586535.1 uncultured Acidobacteriota bacterium
GCAGTAGGCTCGTCCATCACGAGGTCGAACTCGCCCTGCTCCTTTGCCGCGGCGGCCGGGATCTCTCGTTGGCCGAGGCCGAGGACGCGGTCGGCGGCGTCGCGATCGCGCTCGATCTCACGGCCCGCGATCTCCAGGCCGAGGCCAAGAAAAACGGCTCGCCTTGGGCGCGTGCGAAGGGATTCCCAGGCTCGGCACCAGTGTCCGACTTCGTCGATCCACGCAAGCTCGGGGTTGCCTGGGATGCGCTCGACCTCAGCCTCGAGATCGACGGCGAGGTACGCCAGCAGGGGACCTCCGCCGCGATGATCCTCTCGATCCCCGAACTCGTGCAGGTGCTCTCCCAGTGGTTCGCGCTCGAAGCGGGCGACGTGGTGCTCACGGGGACGCCCGAAGGTGTCGGCCCCCTCGCCCCGGGGCAGCGAGCCGTCGCTCGTTCGCGGGCTCTCGAGGTGACGCTCGAGTGCCGCATGGGCGAACCTCACGGGTGACGACTCGGGGTCTTTCCGAACGCGACCGCGGGAAGCGGGAGCGTCTCTCGTGCGCGCCTGTGTGCCCCCTCCTGCGCCTTGCGGTACACTCCCCCGGCTCTGACGGAAGGGTGGCCGAGCGGTTTAAGGCGTCGGTCTCGAAAACCGATGTACGGGTAACCGTACCGTGGGTTCGAATCCCACCCCTTCCGCCACCGCGGTTCGCGCGGCCGCGCTTCCGGCCGCTCGCCTCGCGACCTGCCGTTGCACCCGTTGCACCTCGCGCCGCGCACGGACTCCCATGATGTTGCCCCCGCGCTTCGTTCCCGAGTCGGCAGGCGAATCCGCCGGGCGATCGATCTTCGATCTGCTCTCGACTTACCACCGCAGTCTCGACAACATGAAGCGCTGGCTCCAGGAGTCGGATCTCGACGAGGTGGAGCGCATCGGCATCGCCGACGCGTGGCAGAGCGAGATGAACGAGTGGTTCCGCGACCACGGCTACTGCTTCGCCTGCAATCGCCCGCTCGTGCGCTGCTCGTGCGCGCCCGACGAGCCCGTCGCTAGCGAGTGACGCCCCGCGAGACTTCGCGCACGAGGACGGGTAGCGCCGTGTCGATCTCGCCCGTGTTCGACGCGGGGTAGGTCACGCGCCGATGCAGGCGCACTTCGCCGGTCGTCGCGTCGATGACGAGCAGATCCAGATCGACGCTCTCGGGACGCGCGGTCGCGTCGGCGCGTGGGATCTCATAGTCCGAGCGCTCTTCGGGAAGCGGGACGATCTGGTCGGGCGGGACCGGCAGGTAGGTGTCGTCGTCGCCGCGCGGGATTCCCGATCGCGAGAGCATCGCGACGGCAATCGACGAGGCCTGCGCGCTCTGGGCCTCGGCGAGTTCTCCGCGCACGCCCGTCGGATCGCCCGGCCGGAGGCGGCGATTGCGCTGCTTCTGCCGCACGAGGATCTCGATCAGCGCGGTGCGTAGCGCGGAGTCGTCCCCGACGGCGCCGGGAGCGGCGAGTTCGAGGCCACGCCCCGCGAGCGACTGACGCAGGAGCCGATCGAGGCGGCCGTGCATCATGTCCTCGCCGACGCGGCCGTCCTGGCCACCCAGGCGAACCTCGGGCCCGAAGACGAGGAGGGTCGGACCGAGCGAGCGAGCCCCCTCGAGCAGGGGCGGCGGACCACTCGCACACCCGGCCGCGAGAGCCGTCAGCAGCAAGAGAAACGGCGGGATGCGAGCGCGGCCCGGAGCGGTCATCATGGCACCTCGCCGGCCAGTATAGGCCCCCACCCGTACTGGCCAACACGATCCTGCACGCGCGACGGCGCCCGCCACGCGTGCCGGTGGAGAGACTGCGATGGACGCGAAGAAGATCCTCGCCGAGCTGGGCCTGGATGGAGCGACGCTCCACGGCCTCGGCGGCACGAAATCCCCCGAGACCGCGCACGGCGGCACGATCGAATCGATCAATCCCACGACGGGCGACGTGATCGCGAGCGTGCGCGCCGCGAATGCCGACGATGCGCAGGCGGCGATCGCGCGCGCGCACGAGGCATTCCTGCGCTGGCGCAGCGTGCCCGCCCCTCAGCGCGGCGAGTTGGTGCGCGACCTCGGCCACGCGCTGCGCGCCAAGAAGCACGCGCTCGGCGCGCTCGTTGCGCTCGAGATGGGCAAGATCCTCCCCGAAGGCGAGGGTGAAGTGCAGGAGATGATCGACGTCTGCGACTTCGCGGTCGGTCTCTCGCGCCAGCTCTACGGCCTGACGATGCCCTCCGAGCGTCCGATGCACCGCCTCGAGGAGCGCTGGCATCCGCTCGGCGCGATCGGTGTCATCACGTCGTTCAATTTCCCCGTCGCGGTGTGGGCCTGGAACTCCGCGCTCGCCGCGGTGTGCGGCGATACCGTCGTCTGGAAGCCCTCGTCCGACACACCGCTCTGCGCGCTCGCCGTGCAGAAGATCGCCGAAGAAGTGATGGCCGCTCACGACGCGTGGGGGGTGTTCAACCTGGTGGTCGGCCCCGGCGGAGCGGTCGGCGGCACGATCCTCGAGAGCCCGAAGATCCCGATGGTGTCGTTCACGGGCTCGACGTCGATGGGCCGTCACGTCGCCAAGACGGTCGCCGCGCGCTTCGGCCGCACGATCCTCGAACTCGGCGGCAACAACGCGGTCATCGTGCTCGACGACGCCGACCTCGAGATGGCCGCGCGCGCGATCACGTTCGGCGCGGTCGGCACGGCGGGGCAGCGCTGCACCAGCACGCGGCGCGTGCTCGTCCAGCGCGGCATCGCCGGCAAGCTCGTCGATCGCCTCATGCAGATCTACGACAAGGTGCCGATCGGCGACCCGCTCTCGCCGCAGACGCTCATGGGTCCGCTCGTCAACGAGAGCGCAGTCCGCGACATGATGAACGCGCTCGACGCGGTGCGCGCGCAGGGCGGCGAGATTCTCCGCGGCGGCAAGCGTCTCGAGCGTCCCGGCTTCTTCGTCGAGCCCACGATCGTGCGCGCAAAACACGGCATGCCGATTGTCGCGGACGAGACCTTCGCGCCGGTGCTCTACATCATCGAAGTCGACGGACTCGAGGACGCGATCCACGTCAACAACGACGTGCCGCAGGGCCTCTCGTCGGCGATCTTCACGGGCAGCATGCGCGCCGCCGAGACCTTCCTTTCGGAAGCGGGCTCCGACTGCGGCCTCGCGAACGTCAATACCGGGACCTCCGGGGCCGAAATCGGCGGTGCCTTCGGCGGCGAGAAAGAAACCGGCGGCGGCCGCGAATCGGGCTCCGATTCCTGGAAGGCCTACATGCGCCGCCAGACCTCGGCGATCAACTTCGGCACGGCCCTGCCCCTCGCGCAGGGCATCAAGTTCGGCGATTAGCCTTTGCGGCTAGCCGGCCGGAGCGCCGGGACGTACTCTCCCGGTGACGCAAGAGACGCCTCATCGTACGGGCGCGGCACAGAGTGGCCGCGCCCGAACGGTGCTAGCATGACGCGCCGCGTTGGCCCGGGCTGGGGGTACCAAGCGGCATCGCGCCCCGTAAGTCGTTACGGAAGCGCTTCTTGGCCGCAAGACGGCCGCCACGGAGCCAGCCTCACGAGGAGGATCACGGTAACCGGATGAGGAGATTTGGCCCCCCCGAACGCACCGAGCCCACGGTTCGCATCAACGACCGCATTCGTTTCAGTCCCGTCCGTCTCATCGACGAAAACGGAGCCCAAGTCGGCGTCGTCCCGGTCGAGGAAGCCCTCGAATCGGCGCGACAGCGCGGACTCGACCTCGTCGAGGTCGCCCCCGATGCCAGGCCCGTCGTGTGCCGGATCATGGACTACGGCCGCTTCCGCTACGAGCAGCAGAAGAAGGCCCAGGCCGCGAAAAAGAAGCAGCATCAAATCGAGATCAAGCAGATCAAGTACCGGCCTGCTATCGACGATCACGACTTCGAGACGAAAACCAAGAAGGTCCGCGAGTTCCTCGAGGAAGGTCACAAGGTTCGCGTCACGGTGATGTTCCGCCGACGCGACATGCGACGCCCCGAGAACGGCGAGATCGTCCTGAATCGCGTGATCGAGACGGTCCAGGATCTCGGACAGCCCGAAGATCGCTCGCGTCAGATGCTGGGACGCGACCTGTCGGTCACCCTCGCTCCGAACAAGAAGGCGGAGTGACGCCGTCTATCTGGGACTGGCCGTAGCCCCCGCGTGCGCGGCGAGCCTCGCGATCGACTCCTCTTCGGAGGCGCGTAGCTTCTCGTAGAGATCCGTTTCGAGCATCGCGAGAACCCGCGACGCCGTGACGGGATCTCCCGCCAGCCGCGCGGACCACGCGCGGACGAGCACCCACGTCGTGCCCCGGTACCCATCCGGGACCGCGTCGAGTGCGTCGGCCGCGCGTCCGGCGCGCCCCAGTGCCGTGTCGCGAGCCGCGCTGCGCATCACCGCCGCCCAACGCAGGCGCTCGAGCGTTGGCGCTGCCGCCAGCATCGCTTCGATACCGGCCTGCCCCTGCACACTTCGGCACGCGGATTCCTCGCGCGAGTCCTGCGCATCGGCGAGCAGCGCGAGACGCGCCGCGGCCAAGTCATTCGGATCGAGCCGCTCGAGCGGCGCGCAGACCGCACGGTGCAACGTGACGAGCATCGCCTCGAGTTCGCGCGAGCGCTGCGCGGCGGTGCGAGCGCCGCGAGCGTTCTCGACGATGCGCTCGTCTCCGCCGGAGCGTGCGGCGACGCGGCGCGCGAGTGCGATGAGGCTCGCGGAATCGGGGAGAGCCGGCCCGCCATCGGCGGCGGTCGCGACGGACCGCTCGGGCTCTGTGGC
>CAZPJJ010000353.1:0-4779 GCA_964586535.1 uncultured Acidobacteriota bacterium
AGCTCTGCCGGATCGCCGAGGTCGCGGATGCCGTCGAGATCGGCGTGCCGTTCACGGATCCGATGGCCGACGGCGTCACGATCCAGCGCGCGAGCCGCTCCGCGCTCGAGGCCGGCGTCTCGCTGGCCTGGATCCTGGAGACGATCGCGGGCCTCGCGCACCGGCCGCGCGCGCCGCTCGCGCTGATGAGCTACCTCAACCCGCTCCATGCATTCGGCTACGAGCGGCTCGCCGCGGGCGCGAGCGAAGCGGGCATCGACGGCTTCATCGTGCCCGATCTTCCGCTCGACGAAGCGGGCCCACTGCGCGACGCGCTCGACGCGAAGGGGCTCGCGCTCGTGCAGCTCGTCACGCCGGTGACGACCGCGGCGCGCCTCGATGCGCTCGTGCGCGCGAGCCGCGGCTTTGTCTACGCGGTCACGCAGACGGGCGTGACGGGCGGCGACATCGCGATCCCCGAGACGACCGCCGCGTATCTCGCCCGCGTGCGCGCGCTCGCGTCGATCCCGGTGCTCGCCGGCTTTGGTGTGCGCACCAAAGAACACGTGCGTGCGCTCGCGCCTCACGCCGACGGCGTCATCGTCGGCTCGGCGCTCGTCGAGGTGATGGAGCGCGGCGGTGACGCGGCCGCATTTCTGAAGGAGCTGCGCTCATGATCGCGGTGCTCGAGAAGAACCTGCCGCTCAAGGCGAAGGCCGAGATCGTCCGCTTCGTCGAGAACGAGGGCTTTCGCGTCCACGTCAGCGAGACACCCGAAGGCGCGCTCGTCGGCGTCGTGGGCGAGGGCGCGCGGCGGCTCGCGGACGCGCTCGCGGCGCTCCCCGGCGTGCGCGAGGTGCGCCCAGTCGCGCCGCCCTATCCGCTCGTCGCGCGCGACCACCATCCCGAAGCCACCGTCGTCAAGGTGCCCGGTGCCGCGATCGGCGGCGCCGAGGTCGTGCTCGCCGCCGGGCCCTGCTCGGTCGAGAGCGAGGAGCAGATTCTGACGATCGCGCGCCACGTGGCGGCGCACGGCGCGCGGCTGCTGCGCGGCGGGGCGTTCAAGCCGCGCTCGTCGCCCTACAGCTTTCAGGGGATGGGCGAGCGCGGACTCGAATTGCTCGCTCAGGCCCGCGCCGAGACGGGGCTGGCGGTCGTCACCGAGGTGCTCGGCTCCGAGGAGGTCGACCTCGTTGCCCGCTACGCCGACGTGCTGCAGATCGGCGCGCGCAACATGCAGAACTTCCGCTTGCTCGCGGCCGTTGGCGCCCAGCCCAAGCCCGTTCTCCTCAAGCGCGGGCTCATGGCGACCGTCGACGAACTGCTTCTCGCGGCCGAGTATGTCGTCGCCCACGGCAACCCGCGCGTCATCCTCTGCGAGCGCGGCATCCGCACCTTCGAGACGGCGACGCGCAACACGCTGGACATCGCCGCCGTGCCCGTCCTCAAGCAAAAGACGCACCTGCCGGTGATCGTCGATCCCTCGCACGCGGCGGGTATCCGCGAGTGGGTGCCCTCGCTCGCCCTGGCCGCGATCGCCGCCGGGGCCGACGGTCTGATCATCGAAGTGCACCCAGAACCCGAGCGCGCGCTCTCCGACGGCCGGCAGAGCCTCGACTTCGACGCCTGGGCGCGGATGGTCGGAGCGATCGGTCACGTCGCGGGTGCCGTCGGGAGACTTGCGCCGACGGGGGTAGCTGCCCCATCTTCCTGCTGAGCGGACCGGAATGAGGCGTAAAGTGCCGCTCGAACGAGGAGTGCAGCGATGACAAGGATGTTGAGCGTGCTCGCGGCATGCGCGATCGCCGTCGCGGCAACGCCGGCCTACGCCCTGGGACCCGTGGACGTGGAAATCGGCATCAAGTACTGGGTGCATGAAGTCGACTTCGAGACCGGCTTTGGCGACTCAGAGTCCTTCGACGGCGATGCGCCCGCCTTCTTCGCGGAAGTCTGGGTGAACAAACTGGGCTTCACGGGCTCGTGGCATCAGAGCCGCGTCGATGAGGGTGAAGCCCAAGCCGACATCGACTTCCAGGCCATCGACGCGCGCTGGAAGGTGTTGAAGCTCACCGACAGCAACTTCCTCGCCGTCGGTGCCGGCGTGCAGCAGGTCGAATGGGACATCGAAGGCGACAAGGTCGACAGCACCGGCTTCCGCATCGTTGCCGACGGACAGTTCGGCATCGGTAAGATCGTCTACGGATTCGGTGAGGCGGTTTACTACCTCGGCATGGATGACGCAGATTTCTCGGGCGGAGGCGGCCTCGAGGACATCGAAGGCTGGGAACTCGAGTTCGGCGTTTCCGTGAAGCCTTTCCCGTTCCTCAATGCGAAGGCCGGCTATCGCATGTCCGAACTCAATGCCGAGCTTCAGGAAGAGATGATCCGCGCGTCGGGGATCAAGTTCGACACGTCCTTCGACGGCTGGTTCGGCTGCGTGAGCGTGAACTTCTGACGATTGCTCGAAGAAACGAGTCCGCCGCGGAAAAGCGGCGGGATCAAAGGGGGCGTCCCGCGAGAAAGGGGACGCCCTCGAACTTTTTCTGGAGGCGGCTTCGACGCGGGCTCTCTCGCGGTGGTCCCTCGTCACCGCGGCTCGAGCGCGTAGGGGAACGTCGCGCCCGGGTTGTAGCGCGCGTGAATCGCGGCGATCGCGTTCTCGTCGCCATCGAGAGTGCCCGCGGGATTCCACGTCACGACGCCCTCGCGCAGCGTCGCGGCGGCCGTTTCGAGCATCGCGGTGACGCTGACGTAGGCGACGCGGGGCTCGTCCTCGAGAAAGAAGTAGCCGACCGGGGAAGCCTTGCGCGGCTCTTTGTCGCAGATCGCGAAGTACCACTCCCCCTCGAACTCGAAGAGCGGCACCCAGGAGCGCGGCCAGCGCACGAAGAAGTTGCCCTGCAGCGAGCGCCATTCCGCGAGCGCTTCTTCCGCGGGGAGGAAGCGGTGGTACCAGATCACGCCGTTCGTGGGCTCGCCGTCGCGAAGGGCCCACAAGGAGCGGACCTCATCGGGCAGCCGGCACTCCAACTCTGCCTCCAACGCGCGGAGGCCGTCGTCCGCCAGCCCGGGCCGGAGCGTCACGCCGGTTCCGTGATCGCGGTGCCAGCGCTCGATCTCGAGCAGCGCCCCCTCGAGACGCCCGGGGTCGGCGTGGGAGTCGGCCATGACGAAGTCCTCGGGCACGAGCGTGAGCAAGGGTGCCGGAACGGTCGGTTGGCAGGCGGTCGCAACGGCCGCCAGCAGAAATGCCGCAAGAGCCCGCGAGCCGCGCACCATCACCTCCTCGTGGCTCGTGGCACCTCCACCGAGTCCGGATCGGACATCCAGCCCCACCCAGCCATGGGCCAGCCCAAGCCGCCGGAAACGTAGTGCCAGGGCCCGCTGGCGCGCCCGAGCCGCCCGTTGCCAAGCCGGGAGGCACGAGCGCGGCGGGGTCACTAGATTCCCTGGGGAATCGAGTTCGGGCCTGAACGGGACCACGCGGGGGGCCTCGTGTCGCTGGATCGGCGCAACAAAAGGATCGATTGGCACCGCATCGACCGGGTTGCGGCTCTGCGACCCGATCGGGTCGACCGCGAGGTGCTCTGGCGCGCCCGGCTCGTCGTGATCTTCGCGGGCCTGCTCGTCTTGATGGCGGCGCTCTACGCCCCGCTCTTCTACTTCTCGTTCGCCAGTCCTGCCGCCGCGCTCTCGTTGATGGTAGGCGTGGCCGGCGCCGCGTTCGCCATACTCGTCCTGCGCTACAGCGGATCGCCGGGAGTCGCGGGCACGATCCTCGCGTTCGCCCTCTATGGCGTCCTCACAGTGCTCGCGATTCGCATGGGTGGCGGCGGGGCGCTCGCGCTCGCGTGGTATGCCGTCGTGCCCTTCGTCGCCCTGGCGACCGGTGGCGCGATTCCCGCGGCGTTCATGCTCGCGCTCGTCACCATCGCGTGCGGCCTCATCTACGCGCTCCCTTCCTTTGGGGTGCGATTGCCCAACGACCTCGATGGCGCGCCTTTCGCCGCTCTCGTCAACTACGTCGGTACCGCGGGGCTCTATGTCCTGGCGCTCCTGCTGGCAGCCATGCACCACCGTATGCGCGAGCTGCTCCACGCGGCGATCGAGCGCAGCGAGACGCGTTTTCGCGACGTGGCCTACAGCACTTCCGACTGGATCTGGGAGACCGATGCCCAGGGCCGCTACACCTACTGCAGCGAGGGCGTCGCGCACGTCCTGGGCTACACGCCCGAGGAGATGATCGGTAGAACGCCATTCGATGTGATCGTCCCCGAGGAGTGCGAGGCGATCGCCGCGCTCTTCAACGATGCGGTCGCCAACAAGTCCCCGATCACGGACCTCGAGAACTGGAACCGCGCGCGCGACGGCCAGCTCAAATGCCTGCTCACCAACGGCGTTCCGATTCTCGACGCCCGCGGCGCGATGATCGGCTTCCGTGGCGTCGACAAGGACATCACGCCGCGCAAGCGCGTGGAAGAGGCGCTGCGCACGACGAACGAGCGGCTCCTCGTCGCGGCCGAGGCGGCCCAGATCGGTGTCTGGGAGTGGAATCTCGCGACCCAGGAGACCTACTGGGACGAGCAGATGTACCGCATCTATGGCGTCGACCCGCGCAAGACGGGCGAACTGCTTGCCTTCTGGAGAAAGAGCGTTCATCCGGAGGACGCGGCGGCGGCGGCGGAGACCGTCGAAGCCGCGATCGCGACCCGCCGGACGCTCGACATGACGTTCCGCATCGTCAAGCCCAACGGCGCGACGGCGCACGTGAGGAGCTTCGCCAAGGTTCAAGAAGACGAG
>CAZPJJ010000354.1:0-4768 GCA_964586535.1 uncultured Acidobacteriota bacterium
GTCTCCGACACCGGCCGCTTCCGCTTCGCCAACGCAACCGCGGACGCCTTCCGCATGGCCGCCGCGATGGTCGATGCCGGGGCGCGGCCCGCCGAGATGTTCTCGCTCCTCGACGAGCGCGCGAGCCTGGGTTTCCTGCGGCTCTTTGGCGAGGTGCTCGCCGCGATGGAAGTGCGCGGCGACGGCCGCGTGGTCGTGCTGCGCGTCCCCGCCGAGGCGATCTCGCGGCTCGGCGCCGCCAACGAGGACACCGCGGAGATCATCAACACCGCGCTGCTCCACGAGCCCAGCCGCGTGGCCGCGCTCTTCAAGGAACTCGGCCCCGACCGCACGAAGGTCAGCCTGCGCTCCAAGGGCTCGCTCGACGTCAACGCCCTCGCGCGCCGCCACGGCGGCGGGGGCCACCGCAACGCCTCGGGCATCGTTCTCGAACGTGCTTTCGACGACGCGATCGCGACGCTCGTTCCCGAACTCGAGGCGCTCGCCGCCGCCGAGCCGCCGCGCGAGAAAGCGCCCCTCCGCGACGGCGGGGTTTGACAGTTCGCCCGTGCGAGCCAACCATCTCGTTCCCTCGCCCCCGAGAAGCCGGTTCCTCGCCCCCGCCTGACGAACCGGGAGAGCCGACCGCATGAAAAGAAGCCGGCGTCTGCTGCTCAAAGCGCTGCTCATGACCCCCAAGCCGCTCGTGTGGCGTTTCGCGCGCACTTACATCGCCGGCGAAACGCTCGACGAAGCGGTCGTCACCGTCCGCGCCCTCAACGCCGAGGGCTGCTGCGCGACGGTCGACGTGCTGGGCGAGGAGATCTCGACACTCGCCGAGGTACCGTTCTTCATCGACGCCTACAAGAAGACGATCGACCGCATCGTCTTCGAGAAACTCGATTCCAATATCTCGGTCAAGCCGACGGCGATCGGCCTCAAGCTCGATCTCGACCGCTGCTTCGAGGCCTTCTGCGAGATCCTCGGGCACGCGCGCTCGCACGGCATGTTCGTGCGCATCGACATGGAAGACAGCTCGGTCACCGGCGTCACGCTCGACATGTACCGCCGCCTGCGGGCCGCGGGCTACGACAACGTCGGCGTCGTCCTGCAGTCGTATCTCCGCCGCACCGCAAGGGACGCACGCGAGCTCGCGGCCGAGGGCGCGTCGATCCGCCTCTGCAAGGGCATCTACGTCGAGCCCCGCGAGGTCGCGTACCACGAATTCCAACTCGTCCGCGATTCCTTCGTGGACGCCCTCGAGGCGATCCTGCGCAGCGAGCGCGGCCACTGCGGCATCGCCACGCACGACGACTACCTGATCTTCCACGGGCGCCGCCTCGCGCTCGAGCTCGGCCTGACGAAGAGCCGCTACGAATTCCAGATGCTGCTCGGTGTCGATCCGCAGATGCGCCGCCTCCTGGTCTCAGAGGGCCACAAGCTGCGCGTCTACGTGCCCTATGGCACGTCGTGGTTCGGCTACTCGATTCGCCGGCTGCTCGAGAATCCGCGCATGGCGTCGCACGTCGCGCGCAACGTGCTGGGCTTCGGGCCCGGCTCGAAGGCGTGAGGCTCTTCGCGCTCGGCGATCCGCACCTCGCCCTCGGCTGCGACAAGCCGATGGACATCTTCGGCGACCACTGGCGCGATCACGCGGGCCAGATCGCGCGTGCCTGGGACGAGCGCGTCGACGCCGACGATGTCGTCCTGCTCGTCGGCGACATCTCGTGGGCGCGCAACGCCGCCGAGGTGAAGCCCGACTTCGACTTCCTCGCCGCGCGGCCGGGGCGCCTGCGCGTCCTGCTGCGCGGCAATCACGACTCGTGGTGGACCTCGCCAGCCGCCGTCCGCCGGCTCCTGCCCGCCTCGGGATTTCACGCGCTCCACAACGACGCGCTGCGCCTGCCCGAGGGTGTCGTGCTCTGCGGCGCCCGCGGCTGGGAAGCGCCCGGCATGCCGTGGTTCGACCGCGAGAAGGACCTCGCCGTCTACGAGCGCGAGCTCGCCCGCCTCGACCTCTCGCTCGGCCGCGCGGCGGCGCTTCGCCAGCCCGGCGACATCCTCGTCGCCCTCCTGCACTACCCGCCGCTCGCCCCCGGCGAGGCCACGAGCCCCGTCCTCGACCGGCTCGCCCGCGCCGGCGTCCGGGCCGCCGCCTACGGCCACCTCCACGGAGCCGACGACCACGCGTGGGCGCCTCGGGGGGAGCGAAGCGGGGTCGAACTCCACTTCGTCGCCGCGGACGCGGTCGACTTCGCGCCCCAGTTGCTCTGGGAGCCTGGCCGCGGCGTTGCCTTAGCTGGGTAGCGCGAGCCTCTCGAGGAGCGGCCGCGCCTCTTCGCCGAGGACCGGCGCGAGGATGCGCAGCGTCAGCGCGCGGACCGTGCGCTCTTCGTCTTCGATCGCGTCGGCGGGCAGGTCGAAGGGGACGCGCTGCGACGCGAAGCGCACGAGGTGGACCAACTCGTGCGCAAACGTGTAGGCCAGGACCGGCAGCAGCCCCTCGCGGGCTCCCAGCTCGAGGATTGCCTCGTCCTGCAAGACGATGCGAAAGCGCGCCGGGCGGTCGCTCCCGCCGGGCTCGACGAGCGCGATCTGCGCGAGGGCGCCCGGGTGGAAGGCCAGCTCGGGATGCGCGGCCGCCGATTCGACGTCGTAGCGGAACCGCGTACCCCACTCGCGGGGGCTGATCGCGTAGTACGCGGCCACGGCGCCCTCGGCGAGTTCGAGGGCGTCGTGCAGGGTGCCCTGCCACGGCGGCTGGTGTAACCTGCCTGTCGTTTCGGTCATCGTCCGCGCGACCCTCTTCTCGAAGCGCCCCCCGGACGGACGCGATCCGCCCGAGCCAAGGCGCGGCGACCGCCCGCGAACGGCCCCTCCCGGCATCGGGAAGCTCGCAGGTGCTTTGACACGCCGACCGGGCCATCTTATTCGTCGGAGGGTCGAGCGGCGAGACACGATCGGGAGTTCTCGCCCCCTTCACCGCACGCGCCCGCTGAAGTGGGCGTGCGGTTCGACAGCGACCGAGGGAGTTCAGGCCATGCCGATTTACGAATACCGTTGCGAGGCTTGCGGTCACCAGTTCGAGAAGATCCAGAAGATGTCCGACCGGCCCGTCCGCCACTGCCCGGTCTGCAACGGCACCGTCGAGAAGCTCTTGTCCGTTTCGTCCTTCGCGCTGAAGGGCGGCGGCTGGTATGCCCAGGGCTACTCGAACGGCGGTGGGGGCTCCAAGAAGTCCGAGTCGGCGCCCGCGGCGAAATCCGAGCCGTCCACCCCTAAGTCCGGCGGATCTGACTGATATTTCGCGGGATACCTCGTTTGACCGAATCTCTGTGCCTCTGTAACATCTTCGGAAGGACACAGTCCTTCGGAAGACACTGATGGCACTTGGGTACCGCTCGGCCACACACACGCCGGGCTCAGGATTCAATCGATGGATGGCCGCTCACGGAAGCGATTCATTCGCTTGCCGCGAGGCGTCTGTTGGCGCGGCGCTTGGCGCGCTTCGCCCGAAGAACGTTCGGTTTCCTTCCTCCGACGACGACTCGACCGGATCTCCGTGGCACTGCGCGAACCTCCCCGAAACCAGAGGATCCGCGTGGGCACCGCCACCGTTCCCCCTTCTTCGCGAGGAAACCCGCTCGTTCCAGCCCTGAGCCCGCCTCGATAGACCGGGTGCCGATCGTGCGTCTTCCGACATCGCCTCGTGGCGATTGGAGGAAGCATGATTGCCATCACGGGCGCGGCCATCCCGATTCCGCTCCCCCTTCTGCTGGCGCTCGTCGCGCTTGCCCTGGCGATCGGCGCCGGGACCACCTGGTACCTCGCGACGCGCCGCGCGCGCGGCCTCGTCGAAGCGGCGCGCCGTGACGCCGAGCGCATCGGACGCGACGCACGCCGCCAAGCCGAAACCGACACCAAGACGCGCCTCGCCCAGGCCGACGACGAGATCGCCCGCCGGCGCGCGAGCTGGGCCGAGGAGGAATCCCGGCACCGGCGAACCCTCGCCGAGGCCGAAGCCGAAGCGGAGCGCCAGAACCGCCGTCTGATCGACCGCGACCGCGCCCTGCAGAAGCGCGACCAGCTCCTGCGCCGCCGCGAGGAAGACATCGAGGCCCGCCGCGCCGACGTGGACGCGATCCGCACCGAGGTCGACCGGCTGCACGACCTCGCCGTCGTCCGGCTGGAGGAAACCGCCGAGCTCAGCCGCGACGAGGCCCGCCGGCAGCTCATGGACGAGGTCCGCGCCGAAGCCCGCCAGGCCGCCGCGGCCGACGTGCGCGCCATCAAGGACGAACTCCAGCGCAACGCCGAGCACGAGGCGCAGAAGATCATGGCCCTCGCGATCGAGCGCCTCGCCTCCGACTTCTCGGCCGAGCGGGCCGTCTCGACGGTCCAGCTCCCCGACCAGAACCTCCGCGGGCGCATCATCGGCGTCGAGGGGCGCAACATCCGCGCCTTCGAGAATCTCACGGGCATGCAGCTCGTCCTCGACGACGATCCCGGCCACGTGGTCGTCTCGGGCTTCAATCCGATCCGTCGCGAGATCGCGCGCCGCAGCCTCGAGAAGCTCGTCGAGGGCGGCACCATCCACCCGCGCAAGATCCAGCAGATCGTCGCGACGACGCAGCGCAAGGTCGAACAGGAGATCGTCAAGGCCGGCCGCGACGCCATCGCCGAGTTCGCGTTCGAGGACGTCCATCCAGGGATGGTCGAGTTGCTCGGCCGCCTGCGCTATCGCACGAGCTACGGCCAGAACGTGCTCGAGCACGTCAAAGAGGCAGCG
>CAZPJJ010000355.1:0-4766 GCA_964586535.1 uncultured Acidobacteriota bacterium
GCGCCCCGCGTGGAAGCCTGGAAGCTGGAGCTACTCGTTCCCCTCGCCGAAGAAACGGCGCAGCCATCCACCTCCCGCCTGCCACGACGCGGTGGCCAGGGCGCGATTCCGGATCCAGCGCGGCAGGTCGTCCCCCGGGGGCCTCGCAATGAGCGCCGGGCGTTCCAGCGCGAAAACGCTGATTCGAAGGCGATGACGGCCGGTGCGCTGCCAACCGGGTGCGGCGAACGGTCGAAACGGGGTCAGCGCGCCGAGCCGGCCGGCGGTGTCGAGGGGTCCCTCCGCGATCCAGAAGAAGCGTCCATCCGAGGGAGCGTCGAGATCTTCTCCGAGCACCACCACGCGCGTTGCGTCCCTGGGAGCGTGCTCGACGCGGATCCGCGGACCGGTCCCGTGCTCGCCACCCGAGGCGAGCGCCAGCCATCCCTCGAGGACGTCCACCTCCACGCGAAAGGCGACGGTCGCGTCGTCGAGCGCGCGCCCGACTCCCGAGGCGAGCGCGAGCGACGCCACCAGAAGCAGCACGGGCAGGACGAGGCGGGTTTCCACGGTTGACGATCCTCTCCGTTCGCGGTGAACGACGCCCCGAGCACGCCGGCGAGGCATTTCTTGGGGGGAATCACAAAGGGTTCCGACGAGATGTACCGCGAAACGCGATCGGATGCGGCGATTGGTCCGGTTCGAAACAGGACGGTATCCTCCGGGCGGGATGTGTGAAAACGAGGGCCAAATCGACAAGAGCGGGTTCGCCGTGCGGCGGGCGGTGCGCGATCTCTTGCGCCCGTTCCTCGTCGAAGGCGGGTTCGTTCCGGACGCGTTCGAACGCGCCCTGATCGCTCTCGGACGCCATCGCGAGATCGCGCTCCGCCAGATCTTCGGGTTCTACCGCGAGGGCCGCGTCTCTGACGAGATGGCCGCGCTCGAGGTCCTCGGCCGCCTGGCCTCGCCCGAGGACGACGATTTCCTCGCGCGAGTCGCCGCGGACCCCGACGAACCCGAGGGCGCGCGCGTCGCGGCGGCGCTCGTCCTGCTCGGCCACGACGCGGTGCACCGCATCGAGTCCCAGGATGTCTCGCGGCTCGTCCTGCGCTGGCAAGCACGCTTCCTCGCCGAAGAGCCGAGCCTCCGCTCGCCTCTGATGCGCCTCTACCGCTTCGCGCCGCTCGAGGAGCGCGCTGCCTGGGCGGCGCTGCAGGACCGCGAGCTCGGCGAGAGCGAGGGCCGCGCCGCCGTCTTCGAAATGCTGCTCGAAGTCGAAGACGATCCCGACCTACGCCGCATGTTGCTCGATGCGCTCGTCCGCATTCCTCACGCCACCGTGCGAGCGTCGTTGCGCCGCCTCGAAGGCCGCACCGCTCAAGAACGCGATCGCATCACGGGCGCACTCGCGGCGCTGGCGCTCGATGCGCAGCCCGATGCCGTCCCCGAGGGCTGGTCGGCGCGCGTCGGATTCTCCGACGGCACGGGTTCCTATCCGCTCCGCATCGACTTCCGGCGCGAAGGCCAGCGCCCTCGCTCGGCCGTGTTCGTGCTCAATCTCGACACTGGCGTACGCGAGACGCTCCCGCTCACGGGGCTCGAGGTCGATCGCTACGACCGCCTCTCTCCGCAAGCCGAAGAAGACGACAAGCACGGCGGCGACGAAGACCACGACGGCTCGCTCATGTTCTCCATCCCGGTCGCGCTGGCGCTCGGCCTGCTCGTCAACGCCGAACGCTCGGACCTCCGCGAAGGGCGCAAACCGCCGCTCGATTATCGCCACGCGCGGGCACTACTCGACCCACTCGCCGACGTACGGCCGACAATTCCCGATGCGCCGAAACTCGCCGCGGACGAGCCCGCGCTGCCGAACTCGGCGACGCTGCTCGATCATGCGGGGTACTGCGGCTGGTTCTACGACGCCGGGGATCATTTCCTCGACGACATCCGCCTGGAAGTGCTGCGCACCTGCAAGCCGGGCAAGTCGCCCGGCGACGAACTCGTCACGCGCGCCGCGCACCGGCTCGCGCGCGGCGGCGAGGCGCGCCGTCTGGTGCGCATGCTGCGACACAACGCGATCGTCCACGGCGCAGCCGGCGAGAACCCCGAGCGCGTCACGGCGCTGCGCGCGGCGCAGAGCATCGAGGAAGGCGGATTCGCGCAGGTTCCGCTCGTACGGCGCATGGTGCGCGAGAGCCTTCATCCAGGGCACTACTTCCTCACGCCCATCCCCGACGTCCCCGAGCGTCACGATCTCGCGAGCCTCCTGCTCGCGGTCGCGCGGCCGACGAAGGCGCACGTCGTGATCGTCGACTTGGCCTGGATCTTCACGCGCGCGATGGAGGTCTGGCTCTCGCGCGTTCCGTGCCACCAGCGCCCGCACAGCGATCACGTGCAAAACGGCGTCTTCGCCGCGGCGCGCGCCGCGGCGTCGTCGATCGGCGCTTGGTTCGCGCGCACCACGAAACCCGGCGCGCACCTGGGCGATGGCTTCGGTCCCTACGCGGCCGAGCTGCGAACGGCGCTGCGTCCGGCGCTCGCCGAGGCGAGTTTCCCCGTTCCCGCCTGGGACGACAAACTCGATTTTCTGCTCGACCTGCTCGTCCAAGCCGCCGAGGCACTCGTCTTCCGCGTCTGCCTGGGATCGTGTCCCGCGCGCTGCCTCTTGGAGCCGCGCAAGTCGGCGAGCGGCTGTCTACTCCCGGGACGCTTTCCCGCGGGCCGCGAAGCGGAGATCTACCTGCGCTCCTGGCCCGGACCGCTCCTTCATCAGCCGAGCCAGAGCCAGGAGGCGCTGCTCCATGCGTTCGTCTCGGGTTGCGAGTCGAAGCCGGCGCGCAAAGCACCCGCCCGCGGCAGTGAGACGACGTTCCGCTGCGCGATCTGCGGCGAGGAGCGGCGGGTCTCGGCGCGCGCTCGAGGGCGCCTCGTCGCGAACGAAGACCCGCGCGATCCCGTACCGGTCTGCCGGCGCTGCCAGCGTCGCTATCGCCGAGACGCGGATTTCCGCGCCGAGATCAAAGCCCGCGTCGGCCGCTTGCTCTACTAGCTCGCGACTCGCTCACGTCAAGCGTTCGTCATGTCGGCGACGATCTTGGCGATGCAGGCGTTGAGACGCTTTGCGGCTTCGATGTCGAGCGATTCGTTGGGACCGTGCGCGTTCGAGCCCGGGCCTCCGAGTCCCGTCACCACGAAGTCGGCGCGCGAGAACATCTCCTGGAGCGTGTTGAGCAGCGGGATCGATCCTCCCTCGCCGTAGTGCAAGGGCGGCCGCTGGAAGTAGAGCGCGCTCGCTTCGGCCGCCGACTTCTCGAGCCACGTCGGGAACGCCGGTGCGGACCAGCCTCGGGCGCCGTGCTCGGTCTCGAATGCGACCTGTGCTCCGTAGGGCGGGTCCGTGACGAGCGTGCGGCGCAGCGCCTCACCGGCCGCGTCGGGGTCCACGCCCGGCGGGATGCGCACCGAGAGCTTGAGCGCGGTGAAGGGCCGCAGCACGTTGCCGGCGGTTTCGAGCGAGGGAATCCCCGCCGCGCCGACGATCGAGAGCGTGGGCCGCCACGTGCCGTTGAGCATGAGTTCGACGACGTCGCTTTCTACCAACCGGCCGCCCGGATGAAGCGGGAACTTCGCGACGAACTCGTTGCCGACGACGGCGCAGGTCTCGCGCGTCTGGGCGACGCGCGCCGCGGGGATCTCGACCCAGAGCTCGGGCAGCAACAAGCGGCCAGTGGCGCTGTCCTCGATGCGGTCGAGGAGGGTGCGCAGCACGCGGAAGCTGGAAGGGACGATGCCGCTCGCGCTTCCCGAGTGCAGGCCTTCGCGCGTCGTCGAGACAGTCAGCGTTCCAGTGACGAGCCCGCGCAGCGACGCCGTGAACCACATCGTGCCGTAGTCGCCGCAGCCCGAATCGGGACAGACGATCAAGCGCACGTCGCCCATGCGCTCGGCGAGCAATTCGAAGTAGTACGCGAGATCGGGGCTGCCGCTCTCCTCGCCCAGCTCGAAGAAGAGAATCGCGCGCGGATGCGGCAAGCCCTGCTTCTGCAGCGCCTCTAGCGCGGCAACGGCGGTGTAGGGGCCGTAGCCGTTGTCGACGCTACCGCGACCGAAGAGCTTGCCGCCCTCGATCACGGGCGTCGTCGGCCCCTTGTTCGCATCCCATCCCGTCGACGGCGGCTGCTTGTCGAGGTGCCCGTAGAAGAAGACCGTGCGATCCGTGGCGCCGTCGACCTCGGCGAAGATGAGCGGTGTCCGGCCCGGGGGCCGCAGCACTTCGAGACGAAGCCCTTTCAGCCCGCGGCCTTCGAGCCAGGCGACGAAGTGGGCGACCGCGCGCTCTTGCAGGCCGTTCTCTGCCCACGCGGGGTCGAACGCGGGCGAAAGATTCGGGATCGCGACGAAGTCCGCGAGGGAGGGCAGCACGCTTTCGCGCCAAGCACTATCGAAAAAGCGGAAATCGGGATCGTGGCTCATGGACTTGCTCCGCGGCGCGGGGGCGCCTTCGGTGGTTGCGATCGCGCCGGACCTCGAGGACTCGCGGTCTCATCACGAGAGCATCTTCTCGCGCCGCTCGGCGCGCAGCAGGGCCAGCACGACGATCATGCCGATGGCGATCGCGATGCCGATGCGATTCTGCACCGTCCACGCCAGAACGTCCGCCGCCTCTGCGCTCTGGAGACGCGCGGGGTTGAAGAACGGCGAAATTCGCCAGGCGGGCGGTTCGGTGAGGAGCGAGAGCGCGAGCACGGGGGCCGCGCCCATCGCACCCGTGATCACGCCGCGGAAGA
>CAZPJJ010000356.1:0-4756 GCA_964586535.1 uncultured Acidobacteriota bacterium
TCTCGTAGAACGCCGTCATCTCGCCAAAGCCCAGCCGGCGCAGCGTCTCGTCGAGCCGGCAATCGATCTCGGGAGCGTCGAGAATGGCCACGTTCTCGAGCGTGCCCAGCGCAAGCAGCAAGTAGTCGAGGATCGGACGCAGCACGGACGGATGCGTGACGAGCTGGACGAACGATCCCTCGTGGTCGTAGTGCTGCACGAAGTTCGGCTTGATGACAACGCGCGAGCCCCGGGCGAGGACATCCGTGAGCGGGTTCCAATCCCGCGTGCCCCGATGCGCGCGATCGAGGTCGAGCAGCTCGAACGAGCGCCGGACCATCTCGTAGACCGCATTGCCCGGATCGATCTCGGTCAAGCCAAGGCGGCTCGCCTCGGGAAAGAGGCGCGGAGGATGGAAGGGCGCGCGCGGGTACGCGGCATCCTTGCGCCGCACGAGCACCGGTTCCATCTCACGCGCCGCCATGGGAAGCGTCCGCCAACGATTCCGCCGCGAGCGGAACGATGAAGCGGTGCTTGCCCGAGGGCGAGGTCTCGATCGTCTCGCGGCACCGGTAGGCGAGTTGCAGCGAGCGTCCCAGCTTCGTGCGGAGCTCGGTCTCGACGGCGCGCTCGTCGATGTCGCGCCGCGGATCGACGAGCGTGTACTCCATGACGACGCGCGCCGGTGACTCTTGCACGAAGCGAACGCGCTCGATGCCGTCGAAGATCCGCGAGTGGAAATTCAGCGCCGCGACGCTCACGCGCGCGCCCTCCGGCGTGACGATCACGTCCTGTGCGCGTCCGCCCGCGAGGCGGAGCACAGGAAGCGTTCGCCCGCACGGACAGCGCTCGTCCACGAACGCCGCACGATCGCCGGTGCGATAGCGGATCAGCGGGAAAGCGGGATTGTGGTACGCCGTTCCCACGAGCTCGCCCTCGACTCCGGGAGCGCAGGGGCGGCCCGCGTCGTCGAGGATCTCGACGTGACCGTATTCGACGAAGGCATGCAGCCGGCCCTCGGGACACTCCCCTGCCGCGATCGTGCGCTCGGCGTGTCCGTAGAGATCGGCCACGGGACCGCCAAAGGCGCGCGCGATCGTCTCGCGCTGGTCGGGGAGCAGGAGCTCCGACGAGGTCAACACGACGATCGGAGTGCGCGGCGGTGGATCGCCGTCTTGGAGCGCGCGCCGCGCGAGCAGGTGCGCGGTCGACGGATAGGCTCGCAGGTAGCGCGGCGCGTAGACCCAGAGCGCGTCCAGATAGCGGCGTGCCGTCCGCCAGCTCAGATCGAAGCCCGAGAGCACGAGGCCCTTCGTGGGGTCCACGCCGATGCTCTCGCCGTTCGGCGCGCGCAGGCCGCGGCAGATCGCCGCGCGGTCGAGATAGCGCAGGCCGAACCAGCGCCAGTGCCGCCACACGAACGCCTCTTCCCATGCATCGCAGGCGCGGCTCTGCCAGAGGCGGAGCGGCTCGCCCGTCGATCCGCCCGTCGTGAGAGAGAGAGTCTGCTCATCGCCGACCGTCGGGTCGCGAAGCGATTCGCCCGCTGCTCGCACGTCGGCCTTGTCGATCGGAGGAAGCGCCGCGAAGCCGTCGCCGCGCTCGAGGTCCGCGAGCGCGATCCCGGCCTTGCGGTAGCGCTCGCGATAGAAAGGCACTCGCGCCAGCGCATGCCTGACGACGCGCGCGCGCTCCGCGGCCGCAAAGCGGCGCTGGCGATCCAGCGTCCAGCGCTCGCTGCGCTCGAGCTGGGCCACGCGCGCGAAGAGCTCGCGCGAGGTCGCGTACTGAAAAGGGCGCTCGCAGAGCTCCGAGCGCGAAACCGCCGCGCGCAGCCGCCACCACGTCTCGAGGACGCGATCGGAGACCGCGCGCTGGGGTATGACGGGTCGCATCGAATCCCTGTACACTCCGCGCGGAATCTAAGCGGCGCGGAGGGTTTAATCAATCGCGACGAGCCGCGAGACACCGCGGATCCCCGGCCCCACGGAAGCCGCTCTCGCGTATTCCGCGCCGTCTTGGTCCCGCGGGCTGCTCGTGGAGGAGCCGGGTTGCCCCGTTTCAGCGTCTTGGTTCCGATGCGCAACGCGGCCGGGACGATCGGCGAGACCCTCGCGAGCATCGTCGCGCAGACCGAGTCCGAGTGGGAGGCGGTCGTCGTGGACGACGGCTCCGAGGATGAGAGCCTCGCCCTCGCCCGCGAGTGGGCGCGCCGCGACCCGCGCATTCGCGTCCTCACGCACGCTGGCGGCGCGCACCGCGGGACGCCCGCGACGCGCACGCTGACCGTCCGCGAGGCGCGGGGCGAGCTGCTCGCCTTTCTCGATGCCGACGATCTCTACGAGCCGCACGCGCTGGCGGCGTTCCGCGAGACCATGGATCGCCACGAGGCCGCCGTCGCGGTCTACGGGTTCGCCGAGACCTTCGGCGACGGCCGGCCGCCGCGGACGATCGGCCGCGGCGATCCCGATCGGCCCGTCGCGATGCTCGCCCAACTCGCTGCATTCAACGTCCTCGCGACCTCCGCGACCTGCATTCGTGCTCGCGCCGTGCCGGAGTCGCCCTTCCCCGACGCCATGCGCCTCTCGCAGGACTGGGCGCTGTGGGTGGAGATGGCGCGACGCGGTCCCTTCGTGTTCGTGCCGCGGACTCTCGCCCGCTATCGCCTGCACGAGCGCAGCGTGACCGCGCAGATGACGCGCAATCGCCGCGAGGTGCGCTACGCGGTCGACCAGGCGCGCTTCCTGGCGAGCCTGCGCGCGACGGCGTCGGCGGAAGAGCGGGTCGCGCTCGACGCCGGGCTCTGCGTGCGTGCGACGAGCGCGTGGCTCGAGGCCGCGAGCGCGCTTCGCCATGGTGACATCGGGCGCGCGTGGCAGTGGGCGATCGGTGCGCTGCGCATCGCCGGAGGCATCGGATCAGCCGCCCGCGCGCTCGCGCGCGTGCCCGCCGAGCGCGCTCGCGTCCGGCGCGGCGAAGATCCCCCGCTGCTCGCGACACCCTGGCGCGGTGCCGCGCAGCTCTCCGCGCGCGGGGAAACGCGGCAGCCCGTCGCGAGCGATCCGCGGTGACGAGGCACAAGCGATGACCGCGGCGAACTCCGTCCTCCTCGACGCGCGCCCCCTCGCCGCCGCGACCGGCGCGCGCGGCGTCGGCGCGTACGTGCGCGGACTCATCGAAGGCTTGCGCGCCCTCGGCGCCGAGGCGCCTCCGCTCGCGCTACTCGCCACGCCCGGCGACCCGCGCGCGCTCGCGCTCGATGCCGGGGCGATTCCTTTCACGCATCCGCCGGGGCCGGATCTCCTCTGGGCGCGGATCTCGGGGCCCGCCGCGATCCGTGCGTCGGGGGCGCGTCTCTACCACGCGACATTCCTGGCCCCGCTGCGCGCGCCGCGGGGCGTGCCGACGGTCGCGACGATCCACGACGTGATTCCGCTGCTCCACCCCGAATCGTTCTCGCTGCGGCAACGCCTCGTCTTTCGGCTCTCTCTGCGCTGCAACTCCCGCGCTGAGCGCGTCGTCGCCGTGAGCCGCTACACCGCCGGCCTCGTGACCACAATCTTCCAGACACCGTGGGAGCGGATCCGGGTCGTGCCGCCGCCGGTGCCTGCGCTCGCCACGGCCGACGCCGACGAGCGCCAGGCACGCGCCGAAGGGCCACTGCCCGCGCTCGCCCCGCCCTACGTCCTCCACATGAGCGGTTTCGATCCGCAGAAGGGCGTCGCCGACTTGTTGCTTCCTGCCTTCGCCCTGCTCACGGCCGACGAGGGACACGGCGCGCTGCGCCTCGTGCTCACCGGCCCGCCGAGCCCGTGGTGCGACGCCGCCGAGACCACCGCGCGCGATCTCGGCCTCGCCAGGCGGGTCGTCTTCGCGGGGCTGCTCGACGACCGCGAGCGCGCCCGCGCCCTGGCGCACGCCGCGGCGCTCGTCGTCTCGTCGCGCGAGGAAGGCTTCGGCATCCCCGCGATCGAGGGGCTCGCCTTCGGGCTGGCGGTCGCCGTCGGCCCGGCCGAGGCGACGCGCGAGGCGGTCGGCGAGCACGGCTTCCTCGCTCCCGACGCGACCCCCGCGGGGCTAGCCCACGCGCTCCGGCTGGCCCTCGCCGCGCCGCCCGCGCAGTCCAACGAGGCGGCTGCCCGGCGCGCGCACGCGGCCCGCTTCTCTCCGAGCGCGATCGCGCGCAGCATGGTCGCCGTCTACCGGGAGATCCTGGCGTGAAGATCGGAGTCGATGCGCGCGTCCTGACCCAGCGTCCCACCGGCGTCGCGCGCTATTTGCGCGGCGTCCTCAAGCATGCGGGCCCCGCGCTCCGTGACGACGACCAGCTCACGCTCTTCACCGACGCACCCCTCGCCGGCGATCTGCCCAGCGGCGCGCGGGTCGATGTGCTGCGCTGGCCCTTCTCGCGCGCGGACGTGCTCTGGCGGCAGGGGACGCTCCCCTTCGGCGTGCGCAAGGCCATGCCCGACGTGCTCTTCTGCCCCTTCTACTCGGTACCGATGACCAGCCGCGTCCCCGCGGTCGTCACCATCCACGACATCGCCTTCACGACACATCCCGAGTGGTTCGATTGGCGGGGCAAGCTCACCTTTCGGCTGGTCGGCCCCTCGGCGCGGCGCGCCGAGCGTGTGCTGACTCCGAGTGCCTTTTCGGCGAGCGAGATCGCCCGCGAGTTCCACGTGCCCGCGCGCAAGATCGAGGTGACGCCCCTGGGCGTCGATCCCTCGTGGTCCGTCCCGCCGACCGACTCCGAGCGGCGGGTGCTGCGCGATTG
>CAZPJJ010000357.1:0-4753 GCA_964586535.1 uncultured Acidobacteriota bacterium
GGCATCACCGACGGTTCGCTCTGCTCGCCGGCCGTGATCAACGCCGAGCAGAGCAGCGGCTCGCATCTGCCGGCGCTTCGCATCACCGACGTTTCGGGCATCACGGTGAGCAACCTCACGATTCGCTCGGCCGGAGAAGGCACCATCTGCGGCCAGAACACCGGCGACGAGATCGGCCTCGACCTGCAGAACGTCTCTTCGTCGACGTTCCAGGACCTCTGCCTGCGCGAGAACGGCGTCACCGAGATCCGCGTCTACGGCAACTCTGACGGCAATCTCTTCGAGCGCATCGACATCGACGGGATGTTGCGCGGCATCGACGATGTCGATGAGTGCGGCCATCGCTCGCGCGAGGGCATTCTCATCGACGGCGGCCCCACCTGCGAAGGAGGTCCGGGCGCGGTCGCGAGCGGCAACGAAATCCGCGACGTGACGATCAACTACGTCGCGCGAGGCGTGTCGCTTCGCTTCGCGGATCAGACCGAGATCATGGAGTCCACGCTGACGGCTTCGGCGGCGCCTGCCTGGGACGGCGGCGCGCTCTCCGTCGGCGTGCTCGTCGCTCTCTCGGACGACGTTCTCGTCGAGGGCAATACCATCGGCACCTCGAACGAGATCGAGGGCGTGCGCGTCGCCGGCCGCGACGCAGCCTCATGCGTCACCGAACGCACGAATACCCTGCGGACGCGCATCGTCGGCAACAACATCGTCGACGCGACCGGCGCGGGCGTGAAACTCCACCGCGCCTCGGGAGATCCGGGCGGCCCGCGCGCCACCGAAGTGTCGTGCAACGAGATTCTGCGCAATGGCTTCGGCGTGCGCTCCGACGATGCGGGCACCGCGCTCGAGCCGAACTTCGTTCGCAGCAACGACATACGCACCAACACCGTCGGCGTGCGCAACGACGCGCTGACCGCGCTCGACGCACGCGACAACTGGTGGAACAGCGCCTCGGGGCCGGGCGGCAGCGGCGGTGGGACCGGTGACACCATCGTCGGCTCGGTCACGTTCGCGCCCTTCCTGACCTCGTCGGCGTTCAGCGATTCCGACGGCGACACCTTCAGCGAGTGCGCGGGCGACTGCGACGACACGCGCGCCACGGTCTACGCAACCGCTCCCGAACTCTGCGACGCCATCGACAACGACTGCGACGGTTCCGTCGATGAAGACCTGCCGCTCTTCACGTACTACCGCGACGCCGACGGCGACGGGCGCGGCAACGTCTCGGAGACGATCGAGGTCTGTGACGTGACGCCCCCGCCGGGCTATGTCGCGAACTCCGACGACTGCGACGACGGCGATCCGCAGAGCTACCCAGGCGCTCCCGAGATCCTCTGTGACGGCGTCGATCAGGCCTGCAACGGCAGCGCGGACGAAACCGCCGACGTCGACGGCGACGGCTACGATGTCTGCGACGTCAGCGATCCCGCGGATGGCGACGGACTCGCCGCGGACTGTGCGGACACCGACTACGACCGCAATCCGGGCGTGGCCGAAATCGCCTGCGACGGGATCGACAACGACTGCGACGGTACGGTCGACGTGCCGGGGTTGACCTGCGGCGACCTCGTGGTGTCGGGGCTGACCTTCGCGCCCGGCTCCAAGGAGGCGCTCGCGTGGGACGCGTCCGCGGCGGCCGATGCCTACGCGCTCTACCGCGGCACGATCGAGCCGGCGGGATTCCGCGAATACGACCACGCCTGCGCCGGGGCCGAGCTTCCCACGCCCGCCGCGGAGGATCGCGACGTCCCGCCCGCGGGCTGGGCCTACTACTACCTCGCCACCGGGACGCAGATCGATGGCGCGACGGGTGCCTTCGACAACGGTCCGCTCGGTCTCGACTCGACGGGCGCTTCGCGCCCCGAGTCGCTCTCGGTCGAATGCGGCGCGCGCGTCTTCGTCGATCCCGATGCGATCGCGGGCGCGCAGAACGGCCTCTCCTGGGCCGACGCGTACACGACCGTCAGCGGAGCGCTCGCCCACACGCGCGGACGCTCCCGCGCGCTCACGGTGCTCATGCGCGGTGCTCTCGTCGACGAGACGTCGTTCCTCACGGGCAACGCCTTCCGCGGACTGCGCGTCCTCGGAGGCTTCGCGGGCACCGAGACGAACGAATGGGAACGCGACCCCGTGGCGAACCCGACGTCCTGGCGCGAGGCGAACGGCGCGCGGGTCGTCGATGCGCGGCAGCGCAGCGTCGTCATCGATGGCGTGACGTTCGAGCAGGGCTCGACCGGCGTCTACGCCGAACTCGACCGGGGCGACCGCGTCGAACTCAGGCGCGTCCGCGGCCAGACCCTCACAGAGCAACTCGCCGATGTCGTCGTCGTCGGACCTGGCGGCGGAAGACTCGAGGCGGAGCGACTCGACGTCGACGGCTCAGGGGCGCGCGGCATTCGCGCGATCGCGCGCGCCGGGACGCTCACGGGCCACGTTCGCGAATCCGTCTTCGCGGGCTCGTCCGACGCCGCGCTTCGCATCGAGGCCAGCGGCCAGAGCGGCGACGCGACGGTCGCGCTGCGCATGGAGCGCCTCACTGTCGCGGGCGGCCGCGTCGGTGTCGTCCTCGGCGCCCACGCCTCCGACGCCGGATTCTCAGCGCAGCAAACCTCGACGCTCGCCTCCTCGCTCGTCCACGGTACGAGCGAAGAGGGCGTGCGCCTCGAGTCCACGGCATCCTTCGCGAGCTTCGCGGGGCCGCTTGCCGCGCGCAACGCGGCGATCCTCACGGGTAACACGATCAGCGACGCCGGCGCCGCGGGCGTCGTCGTGAGCGCGACGCGCACCGACTCCACGGCCGATCCATCGCTTCACGTCGTCGAGGCGGTGCCCGCGCTCTGGGGCAATCTCGTGACCTTCAACACGGGCGCGAGCGTCGAGGAAAGCGACGACGATCCGCTCGCGTCGCTCGTCGCCGACCCGGTGCTCGTCGCCAACGGCCTCTTCGGCTCGTCGTCGCTCCTGCTCGATGAAGGCACGACACCGATCACCGACGTCGCTCAGGTCAACGCACTCGCCGGCAACAGCGGCAACTTCGACCTCGACCCGCTCTACGTCGATCGCCTGCTCGCGGACTTCCGCTTGCAGACGGGCTCTCCCGCGATCGACGCCGGCCGCACCGACGCACCCGCCCTCGCAACGGAGGATCGCGACGGCGCGCCGCGCACGCGCGGCTCGTCTCCGGATGCCGGAGCCTACGAAGCAACGCCGTAACGGTCATCATCGGCCGACTTTCGCCTGCGACGTGCGAGTACGTCTGCTAACGTGGGGATCGCGTTTGCCTGTCGCGAGCGCATCTTCGCGGGGAAAGTCGCATGGATCTCTCGTTTCAGTCTTTGCTCGATCTCGTGATGTCCGAACGCGTGCTGCCGTGGGTGATCACGCTCGTCGTGACCCTCGCGGGTGCAACGCTCTTCGCGACGGTCAAGGCGATCGTCGCGGCGCGCCTGCGGCGCTTCGCCGAACGCACATCGACCACGATCGATGATCTCGTCCTCGGGCTCGTCGAGAGGTCGAAGACCTGGGTCTTCGGGACCATCGTCGCCTACACGGCGGCGCGCGCAGCCGGCGTTCCGGCGGGGCCGCTCGGGCTGATCTGGATCCTGGTCGTCGTCTCGGTCGCGATACAGGCCGCGCTCTGGGGCAACGCGCTCGTGCAAGCGTGGGTCGATCGCGCGCTCGCGAAGCAGAAGGACAGTTCGCCCTCGACCGCGACCACCGTGCAGGCGCTCTCGTACGTGGCGCGGGTCGCCGTGTGGACGATCGTCGGCCTGCTCGCCGTCCAGAATCTCGGCTACGACATCACCGCGCTCATGGCAGGTCTGGGCGTCGGCGGTATCGCCGTCGCGCTCGCCGTGCAGAGCATTCTCGGCGATCTCTTCGCAGCGCTCTCGATCGCGCTCGACAAGCCGTTCGTCATCGGCGACTTCGTCGTCATCGGCGAGTTCGCGGGAACGGTCGAGCGCATCGGCCTGAAGACGACGCGCGTGCGCTCGCTCTCGGGCGAGCAACTCGTATTCTCCAATTCGGACCTGCTCTCGAGCCGCATCCGCAACTACAAGCTGATGCAAGAGCGGCGCGTCGCCTTCACTTTCGGCGTCACCTACCAGACACCCGTCGAGGTCATCGAACAGATTCCGGCGATCGTCAGGGAGATCGTCGACACGACCGAGCACGCGCGCTTCGACCGCGCGCACTTCAAGAGCTTCGGCGCGTCGTCGCTCGACTTCGAGGTCGTCTACTTCGTCGATGCGCCCGACTACACGCTATACATGGACGTCCAGCAGGCGATCAATCTGGCGCTGATGCGCAAGCTCGCCGAGCTTCGCACCGACTTCGCGTACCCGACGCAGACCCTCCACATCGAGACCGTCCCGGACTCGCTCGTCGCTTGGCAGGCGCCGGCGAAGAGCGGCGCCGCGGAGACGGCGTAACCGAGTCCCCCGCGCGGCAAAGGGGGCGGCAAAGGCTTGCGCGACGCCGCGCGAGCGGGAGGAGATACGCATGCGCCCTCGACTGTCTCGGAAGTTCGTCGCGCTCGGGCTGGCCTGCTCCGCGGCGCTCACGCTCGCCCTGGCAGTGGACTCAGGACCCGTCGGCCAGCCCGCCCCTGGTTTCGCCCTGAAAAGCGCGGACAACGCGACGATCGATCTCGCCCAGGCGCGTGGACGTGCCGTGGTGCTCGTCTTCTACCGCGGCGTCTGGTGACCGTATTGCATTCAGCAGCTGGTCGAGCTGCAGGCCAACCTCTCCG
>CAZPJJ010000358.1:0-4752 GCA_964586535.1 uncultured Acidobacteriota bacterium
ATAGTGCGCGGCGGGGCGGATCGGGATCAGGTCGCGGCCGGGATCGATTTCGAAGCGCTCGAGGAGCTGGGTGATGCCGGGGAAGCGGTCGCTGAAGCGCTTGCTGCCGAGCCCGCGCGCATCCAGATAGACGCAGGAATCCTGCGAGTTCGCGAGCAAGCGGTGGATCGCGCGTGAAACGATGTCGCGAGGCGCGAGTTCAGCCAGCTCGTGAATGTCCACCATGAAGCGCCGGCCTTCGCGATCGACGAGCGTCGCGCCTTCGCCGCGGACCGCCTCTGAAACGAGCGCGCGCGCGGCGCCGGCGACATAGAGCGTCGTCGGATGAAACTGCATGAACTCGAGATCGGCGAGTTCGGCGCCCGCGCGATAGGCCATGGCGATACCGTCGCCCGTGGCGACGGGGGCGTTCGTCGTCTCGCGGTAGACCTGCCCGCAACCGCCGCTCGCGAGGATCGTGACCCGCGCCCAGATGACCTGCAGCCCGTACTTGGGATGATGCGTGATCGCCCCGAGGCAGCGGCCGGCGCCGTCGTCGGTGATCAGGTCGAGCGCGAAGCACTGCTCGAAGATGCGAATTCTCTCGTGCGCCCGGCACGCCGCGACGAGAGTCTTCGCAAGCGCGGCGCCGGTGGCGTCCCCGTGGGCGTGCAGGATTCTGTTCGCGCTGTGCGCGCCCTCGCGTCCGAAGAGCAGCTCTTGGTCCTGTCCGCGGTCGAAGGGCATCCCCATTTCGACCAGCTCGCGGATTCGCGCGGGTCCGTCGCCGATGATGCGCGCCGCGACGCCGCGCTCGCAGAGGGCAGCGCCCGCGACGAGGGTGTCCTCGAGGTGCGACTCGAACGAGTCGCCGGCGGCCAGCGCGGCGGCGATCCCGCCCTGCGCCCACGCGGTGTTCGAACGCTCGGCATCCGCCTTCATCAGACAGATCACGTCCGCCGAGCCAGCCGCGGTGAGAGCGGCCCGGAGCCCAGCGACGCCACCGCCGATGACCAGCACGTCCGTGAAGATCTGCGGCAGGAGGATCGCCCGGAACGGGATGAGATAACGGCGTTCTTCGAAGTGCGGACCCATGGCGCGGCATTCTACGCCTCTTCTTCGGGCGAAAGCCGCTGACCGCTCGTCGCCCGATCGTGCCCTCCCGACCGGCTGGGTCGTGGCGACGGCGTCGCGGCGCTGACAGAATGCGCTGGTCGCGTGGGGGTAGATGGGAATGGCCTTGCCCCCTACGACGGGAGGCTCCGGATGCTGCCGGTACGTCGCGTGCAAGCGTCCCTCGTCATCGCCCTCCTCCTCGTCCTGGCATCTGTCCTCGCGTGCTCCTTGCTGCCTGGCGATGTCGCGGCGTTCACCCACGTCTGGCGAGTCACCGAGACACGCTCTCCCGCGGGGCTGAACTCGATTCACGTCGCCAACCTCCTGGGCTCGGTCACTGTCGAGCGGGCGGAAGGCGAGTCGATCGAGATCGTCGCTTCCTTCGCCGGCGGCGGATCCACCGAGCCCGATGCCCGCGAGATGGCCGAGCGGCTCTCGCTCTCGTTCCGGCAAGAGGGCCCGGTCCTTTCGGTGCGGACCGAGTTCCCCGTCGACGACGTGCAGGACTACGTGGATCCGCGAGCGCCCAAGAGCCGCGGCGTCGGCGACGTCCTCTTCTCCTCGTCCCGCGAATCGGTGACAGTCAGCTACGCCGGACAGGAGGTCCACGTCGACAAGAGCGGCAACTCCCGCGGTGTCCTCCTCTACGCCGACCTTCTCGTCCGTATCCCGCCGGGCATCGATGTCCGCATCGATAACGCCGTCGGCGAGATCCACGCGATGGGTATCGCGGCCTCCGCCACGCTCGGGGGCCAGGACGGCGAAATCCACGCGCGCCGCACCGAGGGCACGGTGTCCATGTCGCTCGATACGGGCCTCTTGCGTGCCATCGACGGGCGGGGTCGCGTCGAGATCGCCGCGCGCGAAGCGGCGTGTGAAATCGTGCGCTTCTCCGGCGAAGTGACATCGAAGACGAAGGGCGGGTTCGTCGAGGTGAGAGAGTCGACCGGAGGCCTCGTCACGATCGAGACGGAGGGCGGCGGGATCAGCCTTCGCGACGTCTCGGCGTCCGTCGAAGCGCGCACGGACTCGGGAACGATCGAAGGCGAACTGCTGCGCAGCGGCGAGCGCTTCGTCGCTCTCTCCGGGTCGGGAAGCATCCGCATCGCGGGCGATTTCGCCGACGCGACGGCGGTGACGCTGCGCTCGACGTCCGGCCTCGTCGAGCTGGCCCTCTCGGAAACGCCCCCGATCAGTGTCGCCGCATCGACCGAACGCGGAACGCTAGACATGAAGCACCCAGGTCTGCGCGTCGTGACGGAATCGCCCGGGCGCTTCGAGGGCTTGCTAGGCAGCGCCAAGGGGAGCATCGACCTGCGCTCGGAGTCGGGAACGGTGCGCTTGCTCGAGATCGTCAAGCTCTACCCCTCGACGCCGACGCGCATGTGAGCACGGGAGCGTGAATCCCCGTCGCAGCACCCTGGCTCTCTGCTCCGTCGCGCTGGCCTCGCTGGCTCTCGCTCCCGCCTTCGTTTCCTCGTCTCTCGCAGGATGGTTGATGCTCGCGCCGATGGCGCTGCTCCCGAGTTGCTTCGCGGCGCTCGCGCTGCCGCGCAAGCGCTCGCGCCGCGCAACGATCGCCGTGGCCGGCATGGGCGCGTTTCTCGCCCTGCCCGGTGCCTTGCTGCTCGTCACGGCGGGAGGCTCCACTCGCATGCTGGCTGCCGCGATCCTCCTGGGCGGCCTCTGCCTCGCGCCTCTCGTTTTCACCTCGGCCGCGTTCGCTTGGTCTTTCGCCGACCTGCGCCTCGATGACGATCGACTTGCTCGCCAACGTTCCTTGGGTGAGGCGGAGCGGCGTTGACTTCGCTTTTCGAGCGCCCTCTCGTCATGGCGGCCGCCGCGGTCTCCCTCTTGGCCGTCCTGGCGATCGGCGCGTTCGCCGCGATGCGCACGCGAACCGCTGGAGACTTTTTTGTCGCAGGGAGGCGCGGCGGTCTCTTCGTCGTCGGCATGGCGACGATGGCTTCCGCCTTCAGCGGCTTCGTCTTCATCGGCGGTCCGGGACTCACCTACCGCGTCGGCATTTCCTCGCTCTTCGTCGTCCTGCCGATCGGCTTCACGTCCGCGATGCTCTGCTGGACGCTCGCCCCGCGGCTGCGGCTGCTTGCAGAGTCGCGCGAGGTGCTCACGATTCCGGACGCACTGCGCCTGCGTTTTCCGGGACGCGCCACCGCCGGCGTCGCCGCCGCCGCGCTCGCCCTGGGAACTACGGCGTATCTCGCTGCGCAGCTCCTGGCCTTCGCCGTGCTCGCGCGCACCTTCGCCGCTGGAACCGTCTTCGGCGGCGCCACGGCGTCGATCGTCGTCGGTGCGTGCGCTCTCGTCGCCTATTCGGTGGCGGGCGGAATGCTCGCCGGGCTCTACACGGATGTCCTTCAGGGCTCGCTGATGATCGTCGCTGCCGTTTGGATCTTCGTCGCGGCCTGGTCCACTACGGGCGGACCGGCACACGCCGTCCAGGCGATCGCCGATCATCCCTCGTGGGGATCCGGCTTCCTCGAGCCCTTCGGGACGATGCCGCCGGCCACCGCGTTCGGGCTCTTCTTCGTGTTCGGCGTCGGCGTCCTCGGTCAACCGCACATGCTCCACAAGTTCCTGATGTTGAAAGACCCGCGCGCGCTCCGCGCGATGCCCGCCGTGATCGCGGGCTCCCAGGCACTGGTCCTCTTGCTCTGGATCGGCGTCGGCCTCGCAGTCCCGGCTCTCGTGGCGATGGGCCGAATCGAGCCGCTCGAGTCGCCCGACGACGCCACCGCCGCTTTCTTGCTCCACGCGGGCCCGGACGCCCTCGCGGGCCTGGTTCTCGCGGCGGCGCTCGCGGCGATCATGTCCTCGGCGGATTCGTTCTTGAATCTCGCGAGTGCCGCGCTCGTGCGCGATCTGCCGCGGGCGTGCGGCACTGCGCTCCGCGACGAACTGCTCTGGGGACGTATCGCGACGGTCGGCGTAGCGATCGCCGCCGCTCTTTTCGCCCTCGCCTACGGCGAGATCGTCGCCCTGCTCGGGACCTTCGCGTTCGGCCTGCTCGCTGCGACGTTCGTTCCCGTCCTCGCGCTGGGCCTGACGTGGGAGCGCGTCACGACGCGCGCCGCGATCCTCTCGATGGTCACCGGCGTGATCTCGAGCATCGCTCTCGAGGCCTGGGCGCGCGCCGGGGACTCGATCGGCATCGCCGCGCTCGGCGGCGCTTTGCCTGCGGCCGTCGCGATCGCGCTCGCACTTGCCGTGCTCGTCGTTGCTTCACTCGTGGACGGATCGCCGCGGCCGTCGCTGCGCGCCGACGTGCGGGCGGCGCTCGACTTCGACGGAGACGGCCGTTACTGACGCGAGCGCGCGAAGACGTATTCCTCGACCGGACTTCCGCCGATCAGATGCTCGACGATGATCCGCTCCATCACCTCGACCGTGACGCGCCGGTACCAGATTCCTTCTGGATAGATGACGGCGATCGGCCCCTGCTCGCAGACTCGAAGACAGTCGACCTTGGTGCGCAGCACACGCCCCGATCCCGCGACGGTCGGCGGCGGCGGCCCGTCGATCTTGCCGCGCCACGCGGGTGCACCGCTGTCCAGGCCCAGTTCCGCGAGCCGCGACTTGAGATGCTTCCAGACGCGCTCGCTCTCTTCGTGCGTGGCGCACTTCGGCGTCGTCGGC
>CAZPJJ010000359.1:0-4729 GCA_964586535.1 uncultured Acidobacteriota bacterium
AGCGTCGCGGGCAACGGCGATGTCAACGGCGACGCGACAGCAGACATCGTCGTTGGCGCCTTCCAATACGACGACGGACAGGAAGACGAGGGCCAAGCGCTCGCCTACTACGGCTCGGCGGCAGGACTGCCGCCCTCGGCCTCGTGGACCGCGCAACTCGACCAAGAGGGTGCGTACATGGGCCGCCGCGTCGCGATCGTCGGCGATGTCGATGGCGACGGGCTCGACGACGTCGCCGCCGCCGCCACCGAGTGGGACGGTGCCTTCGCGCGTGAGGGCCGCGTCGTCGTCTACCGCGGCCGAGCCGGTCTCGGGCTCGAGACCGAGCCCTCTTGGAGCGTCACCGGCGGACAGGCCGGGGCGACGCTCGGCCTGGCGATCGCTCCCGCGGGGGACGTCGACGGGGACGGCTACGCGGATCTGCTCGTCGCGGCTCCCAACTGGGACGGCGACGCCACGGACGCGGGACGCGTCGAACTCTACATGGGCTCGCCGTCCGGCCTCGAACTTGTCCCCGCGTGGAGCTTCAACGGCACGTACGCCGGCGAACTCCTCGGCCTTGGAATCGCGGGCGAGGGCGACGTCGACGGCGACGGCTATGCGGACATCCTCGTCGGCGCGCCGCGTCATCGCACGCCGCTGGAAGCGCGCGGCCGCGTCTACCTCTTCCGGGGTGGCCCCTCCGGTCCGTCGCTGACGCCGGATTGGCTCGTCGACGGCCAGCAAGCGGACGCGCTCTTCGGCGCGAGCATCGGCTTCGCAGGCGATGTCGACGGTGATGGGCTGGACGACGTACTCGTCACGGCACGTCTCGAAGACTCCCCCGCCGTCGACGAGGGCGTGACCCGTCTCTACGCCGGCTCCAATCTGACGCCCGGCGCGGCTCCCCTGTGGATTCGTCGCGGTGGCCAGGCCGGCGCCTCGTCGGGCATCGTCGCCACCGGTATCGGCGACGTGAACCGGGACGGCTATGGCGATCTCGCGATCGGAGCGTTCCTCTGGGACGCCGAAGGCGACGCGAGCGCGGTCGATCACGGACGCGTCGACGTGTTTCTCGGCACTCCCGACGGGCCGCGCGACGAGCCGGCGTTCTCGGCGGCTGGAACGAATCCCGATTCGCGGCTCGGCTACTCGCTCGCGGACGCGGGCGACGTCAACGCCGACGGCTGGAAAGACCTCGTCGTCGGGGCCCACTACTACGAGAGTACCGAGCGCGACGAGGGGCGAGCGATCGTCTACTACGGTCCGCTCATTTCTCCGCCTCCTCCCGTGGGCTCGTCTTTGACCGTGACGAAGGTCGGCGACGACATCCGCCTGACCTGGCTGACTCCGGCCACCGAAGAAGGCGCGGGACCGGTGCTCTTCTACCAAGTCCGGCGCCACGGCTCGCCTGCGGGCGAGTTCCCGACGATCGCGGTTCCGCGCATCGAAGAGTATTTCGATCGCGACGCCGCGCTGCCCTCGCCCGGCCGGTACTTCTACCTCGTCGAGTCGGGCAACAGCCTGCCCTGACACGGCCAACTCGCGCGGCAAGCCTCAGCGGCGGTCGCGAAGCTGCCAGAGCAGAGCGACGACCGCGAATGCCAGCGCGAGGAACGCCGCTTCGAGCAGCCGCTCGTACGAAGGCGCGAAGAGCAGTTTCAGGCCCCGGCGCGCGAGCACGAGCTGCGCCGCCGCCGCACCGGCCGCCAAGACGGCGACAGCGACGAGAACGCCCGGAATCCAGTCGCGCGGGCGAGGCATGTCAGCGCTCCTCTCTCGGGTCCGCCGCCGACGGCATGGGGGCCGGGGCGGCGGGGCGGCGCGGGATCACCTCGACCCGCGGATCGAGCACACGGTCGCGGAAATGAAAGTAGACGACGCGGATCGTCCCGGTGTCTTCCTCCTCGAACCAGAGCTGCGCGAAGTTCTCGCGGTACCCTGCGGTCGTCGTCACGCCCACGAGGCGGCCGTAGTGAGCCGGGATCGCGTCGCGCTCGACGAGTCTCTCGGCTGCGACTTCCACGGCTCCGGGGTCGAGGCGGCCGAGCGGTTCGCAGGACGAAAGCACCAGCAGGGCTAGCGCGACTCCGCTCGCGGCGGCGAGCACGCGAACCTGGCGGGGGATCGACATGGGGCCTCCCGGGGTAGCGGGCGATTATCGACCGAGCTCAGGGGAAACGGAGTATCCTTCCGGCCGTTTGCCGGGCCGGGCGGACCCATCGTCGGCCCTCCCCATTCCGCTCAGGAGGTCGCTCATGTCGTCGAGGAAGCTCCAGGCCTGCTTGGCCTCGCTCGCCCTATTGGCGTCGGTCGCTGTCGTTCCTTCTTTCGCTCTCGGCCCCGAAAAGGTCCTGCGCTTCGGCGGCATGTTCCTCATGCCCATGGAACGCACGCCCGACGACCAGGGCTTTCCTCGCGATCCGGACGTCGACTACGAATCGCGCGTCGTTCTCTACGAAGCCGACGATGCGATCGCGCCCTTTGTCTCGTTCGAGTACCCGATCGGCCCCAAGACCGGGGTCGAGGTGGCGGCTTGGTCTTCGACTTTCGACCTCGACGTGACGATCGACGAGGTCTTCGACGCCGGCGATCCGCCCGCGACCGCGCGCGAAGTGACGACGGGCGAAGTCACCGTCACGCCGATCACCGTCGGAATCAACTACCACGCCTCGACGTCGGACAAGTGGGACATCTACGTGGGCGCCTTCCTGCTCTACGCGCTCATGGACGACCTGCAGATCGACGGCTCGCGCCCGCTCTCGCTCGGCCTCGAGAACGAGTTCTCGTGGGGCGGCGCGATCGGTATCGACTACAAGCCCAAGAGAGACGGCAAGTGGCGCTTCACGTCGTCGATTCGCTACACCTTCATCGACGCCGAGATCTCCGAGAACGGAGCCGACAACTTCGCGATCGAGATCGATCCTCTGAGCGCGCAGGTCGGAGCGGGCTACGCCTTCTGATCGACCTCGTGCGTTCGACTCGCCGAAGGGACGCGGCCGCGGATGCGGCCGCGTTTCTTTTCAAACGAGAACGCGGCGGAAGAGCGGCGCGGGTGCGCTCAGGACGGCGTCGGCCGAAGTCGCCGTCGCCGCGCCCGGGCGCAGCAGCAGATAGCCCTCGGCCCACCCCGTAAAGAGAAAGAAGATCGGCAGCGTCTGCTCGCCCATGTAGACCGTCAGCACGGTCAGCGCATAGACGCCGTAGACACCCAGCAGCGTGAAGCCGAAGTCCGAGCCGAACGGCCGCGGCGGCGGGCGCGACATCGATGCCATGAAGAGCCGCACGCCGACCCAGAGCATGATCGACACGAACGCGCCCAGCGCGATCAAGCCGTGCATGAGCGCGAGCAGCAGGTAGTTGTTGTCGATCGAGGGCATGCCCGGAACCTTCGGCCACGTATTGCGCCCCCAGCCGAACGCCGCGTGCTCGAGGGCAATCTGCACGTACTCGTCGAGCAGCTTCTTGCGATACGCCGCGGTCTCCTGGGACGCGGACGCTGCCTCGCTGCGCTCGACCGAGGCGTAGCTCTTGAGCGCCATCGCCGCGGGGAACGCCACGAACAAACCGAACGCCGCGAATGCCGCGACCGCGGCCCAGCGATTGCGTTGCTTGCCGACCCAGACGATGAGCGCGCCGAGGATCGCGCCGAGCCAGGGTCCGCGGCAGAGCGACATCACGACCCCACCGAAGATCGCGAGCGTGATGATGCGTCCCTTCGTCAGCGGATGGTTCGCCCAGAACTTGAACTTGCGCTCTTGATGGCCGCCCCACTCGAGCCAGCGCGCGATGCGATAGCCCGTCGCGAACACCAGCCCCGCGAGGATCGCATGCGCGAAGGGCCCGGCGACGCGCGCGAAGCCCCAGCGGAAAGTCGTCACCCAGCCCGTCCCCTGCCACGGGAAGATCTTCCAGAGGAAGTGCTGGTAGACGCTGTAGCCCATCTTGAACTCCCACACCGAGAACACCGCGACGCCTGCGAGCAGGATCGCGTACCGCTTGGCGAAGGCGACGCGCATCCCCTGCGGCTCGATGAAGCCCTTGGCGAGCATGTACGGCATGATCACCGAGAGCACGACCTCGGCGACGAGGTTCTGCGCTTCGGCGTATCCCGCCGCGCGGTACTCCGAGTAAGCGCAGGCGAAGGCAAAGGCACCGACGAGCGCGTCGGTCGCGGTGAAGCGCCACGTACGTAGCAGTTTCAAGGCCGCGAGCGCGAAGATCGGAAAGATCGCCGCCTGCTGGAAGTTCGGATCGGGGAGCCCCGGAGCTTTCCAGCGGTAGTAGCCCGGCAGGCAGAGCAGGACGAAAAGATACACGTCGAGAAAGGCGCGCTCGGGACCCTTGCGGATCGCCCACACGAGCGCGACCAGTCCCGGAATGAGGGCCGCGATCTCCACGTCTTCGTCCTGCGGGTCCGCTCGGGGAGCGGACGGCGGCCGGCACCCCGAAGCGGGGCCGGTCGTCGGACCTCTCATCGACCGCGATGCCCCCTCCTTGAAGCGGCCGAGTTTGCGGCTCTCCTGGCCGGGCACGATCGTCCCCGGGAACGGAGGCCTCCCGATGCCTTCCCTCTCGCTCGCCGTCCGCCTCGACTCAGCCTGGGGCCGGACCCTGCTCGTCGCCGTCGTCCTCGCGGCCGTGCTGCGCGTCGGCTGGATCGCCGTCTGCCCCAACGAGCCCATCTCGGATCAGTCTGCTTGCAGGCGTTCTCGATGGCCCAGCGTCCGATGGGGAGGATGAGGCCGGT
>CAZPJJ010000360.1:0-4720 GCA_964586535.1 uncultured Acidobacteriota bacterium
CTACGGTGACTCGCCGGTCTTCGTCCTCAACGAGATCGCCGCACACGCCGCTGGCGCCTACCATTACGACCCGCGCGTCGACACCATCTTCGAGATCGGCGGCCAGGACGCGAAGTACATCCGTCTTGCGGAAGGGCGGGTCGTCGACGCGGCGATGAACGAGGCGTGCTCGGCTGGCACCGGATCGTTCATCGCGGAGCAGGGCGGCCGCTTCGCCGGAATTCGCGACATCGAGGACATTACCGGCAAGGCGCTCGCCGCGGATCGCGGGGTGTCGCTCGGCCAACACTGCTCCGTGTTCATGGCGGAGATCATCGACGAGGCGATCGCCGCCGGCGAGGGGACGGGACCCATTCTTGCCGGCCTTCATCACTCGGTCATCCAGAACTACCTTCATCGCGTCAAAGGCGCGCGCGACGTGGGAAGCGTGATCTTCTGCCAGGGCATGCCCTTCGCGTCCGACGCACTCGCCGCTGCCGTCGCCCACCAAACGGGTGCTGAAATCGTCGTCCCGCCGCACCCGGGGCTCGTCGGCGCGCTCGGGATCGCGCTCCTCGCCGCGCGCGAACTGGCTATCGACGCGCAGGAACCGCTCGACCTCGCGCGTTTTCAGCGCGCGATCGTCGAAAAGCGGGACACGTTCGTCTGCACATCGACTCGCGGCTGCGGCGGCCTGGGAAACAAGTGCCGCATCGACCGGATCCACACCGTCGTCGAGGGCACGCGTCAGCGCTTCGTTTGGGGGGGCGCGTGTTCGCTCTACGACCGAGGCGCGGCCGGACGCAAGCTCCCGGACGGAGCGCCCGATCCGTTTCGTCGCCGCGAGGAACTCGTCGCCGACGTCGTACGCCGGGCGGCCGTCTCGCGCGGCCGGCGCCGTATCGCACTCGCCGACTCTTTCTCGATCAAGCCGCTCTTTCCGTTCTTCGCGACCTTCCTGAGCGAACTCGGCTGGGACATCGCCATTCACGAGGGCGACGGGCGCGAGGCGCTCAAGCGCGGCATCGAGCGCGCCCACGTTCCGTTCTGTGCGCCGATGCAGCAGTATCACGGCATGGCGACCGAGATCGCCGCATCGGACGCCGAGAGGATCTTCCTGCCGCGGCTGCGATCGCTCCCGCGCATGGGTCCGGAACCTCACGCGACGACGTGCCCGATCGCGCAGGCGAGCCCCGAAGTCCTACGCCTCGACCTCGACGATGGCGCGCGCGGTCGCCTCTTGACGCCGCTGATCGATTTCGGCGCGGAGGGTTTCGACTCCGTCGCGTTCCGCGCGAGTTGCGACGCGATCGCCCGCGAATTGGGCGCGGGCACTCGTCGCGCCACTCTCGCGCGAGAGCACGCCCGCACCGTGCAGGAGGACTTCGACCGCGCTCTGCTCACCGCCGGCGAGGAAGCCATCGAGTTCTCGCGAGCGTACGGGCTGATACCCGTCGTCGTCCTCGGTCGCGTGTACACGATCTACGACGCCGTGCTCAACTCGAATGTCCCCGCGCTTCTCCGCGAACAGGGCGTGATGCCGATCCCGCTCGATGCCTACCCCATCGACGACACCGTGCCCTTCATCGACGACATGTACTGGAGCTACGGACAGCGCCTCCTGCGCGCCGCACACCAGATCAGACGCACGCACGGGGTCTACAGCGTGTTCTGCAGCAACTACTCGTGCGGTCCTGACTCGTTCACGCTCTCGTTCTTCGCCTACGCGATGCAGGGAAAGCCCTACGCCGTGGTCGAAACCGACGGTCACTCGGGCGATGCGGGTACGAAGACGCGTCTCGAAGCCTTCCTGCACTGCGCCCGGGAACACCTCGCGGGAGCCGTCGAAGAACGCGCCGCCCCCGACTTCCGCGCTCTCGATCGCATGGAGACCCGGCTCGCTACGCTTCGCGACTCGGGCGAGACTTTGCTCGTGCCGCGGCTCTCGAACTCGATCGAGGCGCTGGCCGCATGCCTTCGCGGAACCGGCATCGCCGCGCTCCCCATGTCCGAGCCCGACGAAGAAGATCTGCGCGAAGGAAGGCGCCACACATCGGGCAAGGAATGCCTGCCGATGCAGGTGACGCTCGGCACCGTGCTGCGCCACGTCGGAAAAACGCGCGACGGCCTGGGGCGCGGCCAGCGGATCTCGATTCTCATGCCCTCTACCCATGGCCCCTGTCGATTCGGCTGCTACAAGAAACTCTACGAGTTGGTCGCCGAGCGCATCGGCGCGGACGACCTGATCCGGATCTTCTCGCCCGCCGATCGCAACTATTTCAGCGAGGCGGGCAGCGGTTTCTCCGGGCTGGCGATGGCGGGGATGGCCGCCTACGACATGCTCGAGGCGGCGCGCCTGCACGTGCGGCCCGTCGAGCGCGAGCCCGGCGCGGCAGACTCGATCCACGCGCGATTCTCCGCGCGTCTCATCACGCTTCTCGAGCGGGAAGCCGGGCGGTGCATCGCCGCGAGCAAGACCATCCTCGAGGTTATGACCGGCAGGCTCTTCGGATGCCGCGCTCTGCTCGAGGATGCCGCACGCGACTTCGCCGCCGCCATCGGGCAGGGAGATCCGCCCACGGTGCTCGTCGTGGGCGAGATCTTCGTGCGCTTCGATCCGCTCTCTTCCGGGAACCTCGTCCGCGAGTTGGAGAAGCGCGGATTACGCATCAGGATGGCGCCGCTCACCGGATGGTTCGAGTACACAGGGGATCTCGCGCTCGAGCGAGGCGACAAGCGCGGCGCTGCCGCGTGGGCCTCCAATCAACTCAGTCATTCGATCCTGGAGCAGTGTTGGAACATCGTCGCGCGCACTCTTGGCTTGCCCCGGCGCACGAGCGCCGCGGAGGCTGTCGATGCGGCCCGCGACTATTTGCGCCCCGACCTTTGGGGCGAGGCGGTGCTGACGCTCGGCGAACCCATCCACGAGTGGCGCGCGGGGACGATCGATGGCGCCATCGCGGTCGGCCCGCACGAGTGCATGCCGAGCAAACTCGCCGAGACCCAGTTCTTCCACGCGGCGGAACGCGAGGGATTGAAGGTGCTCACGCTTGCCTTCAACGGCGACCCTCTGGACCCCGAGATCCTCGATAACTTCGCCTACGAAGTCCACGCCGACGCCAAGCGGCGGGGAGACGCGGGTCGCGAACCCTCGGCCGGGATTTTCGAGGCAACTCCCGCGCACTGCACTTCACCTTGTCTCGGGACGGATTGTCCGTAGCGCAAATTTGCTCTCGGGACGGGAGAAACCCCCAAGACGGGTCGAGGGTGGCGAGTTCGACCCGCCACCCCCGACGCGCAGACTAGCCCGTCTTCTCACGCGAGCAGCGATTCGACGGCTCTACGAAACCCGCTTCATCACGCCGCTGACGACGGACTTGTCGTTGCCGCCCATCGAGATGAAGAGGCCGTACCCGCGGTCCTTGGCGATGTCGATCTGATAGCCGTCGGCTTTGCCGGTGAGTTGCTTGAAGACGTCGACCGCCATGCGCACGCCCGAGGCGCCCGTCGGGTGGCCGTAGCCCACGAGGCCGCCGCCGGTATTGATCGGCGACTTGCCGTCGCGCTTGGTGTGACCGGCGAGCACGTACTCGGCGCCTTCGCCGTGTTTAGCGAGACCGAGCGCCTCGCAGGCGAGGATGCCCGTGATCGTGAAGCAGTCGTGGACCTCGAAGACACCGATCTGGTCGACCGAGATGCCCGCCATCTCCATCGCCTGGTGCGTGGCGAAGCGCGTCGTGTCGATGACGGTCTGGTCGGCGGGAGGCGCCGTGAGATCGCCGACGGCGTGGCCGAGACCGACGAGTTCGACGACATCCGACTTGGGAATCCCGGACTTCTTCAGGCCCTCCTCGGAGAGGACGAGCAGCGCCGCGGCGCCGTCGCTCACCTTGGAGCAGTCGAGCACGTTGATGTGGTCGCAGAACGAGCGCCCGTTGGGCTTCATGTTCTGGTGGAGGCCGAAGAGGTCCTCGACTTTGTTCTCGTACTCCTGCGCCTTCTTGTTCAGGCGCGCATTGACGACGGCCTGCTCGAACCAGCGGCCCATCGCGGCCCAGGTCTTCTCTTCGCCGAAGCGCTGCTTGTAGGCGCCCGCGCGGTCCGAGAACTTCGAGGGGAAGAAGTAGGCGTGGCCGTTCTTGCGTTCGGCCGAGTAGTGGCCGGCGGCGGCGAGGATGTCGGCGCCGTAGATCGCCTTGACGGTGTTCTGCACCTCGACGCCGAGCGCAAGCGCGATGTCGGCTTGGTCGGCGAGGACGTTCTTGATCGCGGTGGCGATCGCGAGACCGCCGGAGGCGCATGCGCCCTCGACGCGGATCGAGGGCCGGTAGCGATAGCGCTCGTCGACGAGCGAGAGCATCGCGCCGAGGTGCCCCTGGCGGTTGAAGCGACCCGCCATGAAGTTGCCGATCGCGGCTTCCTCGACGAGTCCGGCATCGGGCAGATGCGCGACGGTCGCCTTTCCCGCCTCGGCGATGTAGTGCTCGAGTCCGGGACGCGGCTTCTTGGGATGGAACTCGCTGCGGCCGGTGCCGAGCGAGAGGGTGTACTCGCCCGCGGCGAGGTAGATCGGTTTACGCAGTTTTTTCATCGCTCACCCCGCTCACTTGCAGTAGCCGTTGATCGGCCCGTAGAGGTGGAAAAAGCCCGACGTGAGCACGCCGTTGACGTCCTCGGGGCGGGCGGCGACGCCCATCGCGACGAGCTTCTCGCCGATCGCCCGCGAGTTGCGCACGTAGTT
>CAZPJJ010000361.1:0-890 GCA_964586535.1 uncultured Acidobacteriota bacterium
CCTCACGGCGCAGCCGGCGTTGCGCGCGCCCGCGTAGTCCAACTCGGGCACGTCGCCGACGTGCAGAGCGTCGCGGGCTTCGATGCCGAGGCGCTCCAGCGCCACCGCGAAGAGTCGAGGGCTAGGCTTCTCCACCCCTTCGATGTGCGAAACCGCCACCGCGTCGAAGAACTCGCTCAACGACAGCGCGTCGAGCAGCGCCGGCAGACGCCCGTCCCAGTTCGACACCACGGCGAGTTTGATCCCGCGGTCGCGCCAAGCTTGCAATGCAGGCACGACGTCCGGAAACACCTCCCAAGCCGAGGCGCTCGCGAAGTGCGTCCGAAGCCGCGAGGTCGCCTCGTGAACGAAGTCCTCGCCCGGCTCCCGGACACCCAGGGCCGTAACCACGCCCCCCACGAACGACCGCCAGAAGCCGTCGTCGCGACCTTCGTGGAGCGCGTAGCGATCGACCCCGGGCCTGTGCGCGGCGGAAACGCGCAGCCACGTCGCACGCATCGCGCGCTCGAAGTCATGCGGCGAACCCGAGATGCCCAAGTGCGAAAGCTCCTCGCGATAGACGTCTCCGAAGGATCGCCTGGGTCCGATGAGCGTGTCACCGATGTCGAGGAGCACGGCGCGCGGCCAGGAATTTTCGCGGGAGCGAGAAAGGGCGGCGCCCGGCGCATGGCGGGAGTTGGGGGCTATCATGCGAGTTCGTCCAGGGTTGGCGCAGGATAGCGCCAGCCCCACGAACGCGCCCCATCCGGCGCCCCGAGAAGAGCCCCCACACCGATGCCCACACGACTCACCCGAGACGAAGCCGAGCGCCTCCTCTTCGAATGGACTCCTGGAGACGCCCTGCGCCGTCATGCCCGCGCCGTGGAGGTCGTCATGGCGGCCGCGGCTTC